>JAIRPB010000049.1 GCA_031257305.1 Azoarcus sp. | reverse complement strand
TTCACGGTACGGATATTTTTGAACTCGTCAGGGGAAAACTGCTTGCCCGTTTGTTTTTTGAATTCAACCGCGAAATCGACAGCGTCAATGCTATCAACATCAAGGTCTTGGTAGAGGCGGGCCTCAGGGGTGATGTCTGCCGGGTTAATCTCGAACAATTCGACTAAAAGCCGGGAAACCAAAGCAAAAGTGGCATCTCTGTCCATTTTCAATCTTCCAAAAATGTTGGTGGAATCAACGGGTACGGTTAGCTTCGACATATTCTGCCAAAGTACGCGGTGAAGAAAAAATCTGCCGCGTCTCGCTATTTTCGCCGGATATTTTTAGCCCATAACGCTTCTGTAACCCTACCCCTAATTCCAGAGAATCAATGGAATCCAAACCCAGCCCTTCGCCAAACAGCGGTGCGTCGTCCTGAATATCTTCAGGCGAAATATCTTCTAAATCCAAGGTTTCAATAATGAACGCCTTGATTTCGTGAATTAGCTTGTCAGACATGCGATGCCAGTCCTCTCTTAAAAAACGCGCGAACCGGGGCGGCTCCCCGAATTGCGTATGATAACAAGACAACGAACCTTTTTTTAGATTGCGCGAAACACAAAGCTCTCTCCCCGGTAACGCAAGCCCGGGGGAGTGCTAACAGGCATATGCCTGATTTATGTTTAATGTGAAAGCTGGGCAGTAGACCGGGGCGACGTTGCCATGTCTAGGGATGCCCTCTCCCCGTTTCCCCAGTAATTCAGCAGCCTATCCGCGCTTTCGGCTTCGCGCAGAGAATCTATGGCGCCGCTCCGCCATGCGCTATGTGCTTCGTATATCGCACGGAAATATTGGTCGGGGTCGTAGCTCACCAGAACTAAATCAACTCCCGCGTCTAGCGCCGATATGGACGCCCGCCCAATACCATTGCCGTAAACCGCGCCCATGTTAAGGTCATCGGTAATCAGCAGCCCTTGGTAGTTCCAGCCTTCCCCGCCCTTCTTGCGCAAAAGCCCTTGCACAATCGTGCGCGAAAGCGAGACGGGTTTGTCTGGGTCGATACGGGGCAAACGGACATGCGAGAGCATCATCGCCGCGTTAGTACGGGCTGTCACCTCACGGAAAGGGAGCCAATCGGCGGCTTCATCCTCCGCGTTGGGGGTATGGGAAACGCTGACAAGGTGCGTGTCAGCCTGAACGCGCCCTAAGCCGGGAAAGTGCTTTACGGTAGGCTGTACGCCGCTTGCGGCAAGCCCCTTTCCGTAAGCAATCGCCACCTGCGCCACAATGCGCGGGTCGCTATCGATTGCGCGTTGCCCAATTTGGGTGCGCAAGTCCCGCCAATTTCTTTCCGAGTTGATTTTTAAGTCGACCACCGGCGCAAGGTTCATATTGATGCCCAGATGAGCCAGTTCCTGCCCCTGCCGCTCGCCATACGCATGCGCGCGGTCATCCAGATTTTCTTTTCCTTCAGCCAGCAGGCTGGAGAGCGACGGCATTCTGGGCAAGATAGGTGAAAGGTGCGAAATTTTTCCGCCTTCTTGGTCGGCCATGACGAAAAGCGGCGCAAGCCCTGCCCGCGCACGCAGGGCTTGCAGTTCGCTGATGTGCTGGCGGAGGCTCTCCAGCGTTTCGCCTCTCAGGTTGCGTTTTGTAATGTAGATGCCGCCAATCAGCCCGCGTTCAGCCAGTGGTTTGACTTCGTCAAAATTCCTAAAGCCCACCACAAAATGCCGCCCCACGCGGGTCATGGCCACGCCGCCTTGGTATACCTGATATTGCTGCCAGCGGAACCACCCTTCCTGCCCTATCACTATCACTGCCAGCAATACCCCTGCCGCTAGGCGCAACTTGAGTTCCAAGCCGCGCCAAAAACCCACGCCCTGCCGCAAAACCTGCCGGGTACTTAGGATGACCCCAAAAGCCAGCCCCAGCATGGCCGGGGTTTCCATACCGCGCCAGAAGAAAAGGTTTGGGTGCTTAAAATAACGCCACGCCACAACCCCCGCAAAGATAAGCGCAACCCAACACAGCAGCGCCAAAGGCCCGCCGCTAAGCATTTTTAGAAAGCGCCAACGGGCGAGCCGGGCAAATAGTGCATGCAACGCGGACCATGCCGATTCCATTTTCGATTTCAGAGTCATGGTTGTTCCTCCGAAGCAGACGCCCTCACTACAAACGCCTTGCGTTGATACCAGTCAAAGTGCCGGGTACTGAACATGGCGGCCGCTAACGATGCAAACAACAGGAGACTGCCTGTAAGTAGCGTGACATCCTCTAGTTGCAGCGTGGTGTAAAGCATCCCGTAAAGGCATGCAATCCCGCCGCCAAACCCCAAAGCAGGCCGCCAAGCACCGAACGCGCCGGAGAGATAAAAAACAATTAACCCGATACATCCGGCAGCGCCCGCGAGGTAAGCCAAGGCAAACGGCAGATGTTCAGACAAGGCAATCAACAGCAGGAAAAAGATTGCCAGCGATAACCCAACCAACAGGTACTGCATAAAGTGCATCGGACGGCGGCGCAGAATTTCACAAATGAAGAACGCGGCAAATGTCAGCGCAATGAAGAGAACACCATATTTCACTGCGCGTTCTGCTTGCAAATAAATATTCACTGGTTCTATGAAACTCACGCCAAGCGTTTCAGTCCCCCCCAGCGTCGACTTCAGATTGCGGGCTAACTGTGACACTTCCCATTGCGCGGAAAACCCTTTTTCGCCAATCGTGCGCTTGCGCGGCAGAAACCGGCCATTAAAACTAGGGTGCTTCCAGTTAGAAGTCAGTTCAATAATGTTGTTTTCCGCTGTCGGCGCAAACGACACATAGCCCGTACCGGCCAGTTTCAGCGGGAAAGAGAACGGGATACCGTGCGCCTTGCCGGGTTCCCATCTGCCAAGGTCAATTTCTAGCCGCCCTTCGTCATTCATAACACCCTCAAAAGAATTGTCGTTGGGCGTATGAAAACGGTACAGCTTGCCGTCGATAAGCACTTCAGGGTCAGAATCCAACCCGCGCAGGTCTGACACCTTAAAAAGGACCGCTGCGCGGGCATCGACGAATTCCTCGCCATTTGGAATAGTCAGGGCATCCGCCCCTATTTCAAAAACCCCTTCAATCCCGGCATCCATACGGAGCAGCCGCGCCTGATAGATACCGCGATAACGGCGTTCAACATCAACGCGCCCCCTGACCGTCTGCGACCGGGCCGGGAAGTAAGCCAGATGGCTCTCGATGTTCTCTGGATATACCCCCCTTCCAAACGTATCAGCGTTAGAAGCGGGTTTGCCCGATGTTTTTGTCCGGTAACGGATTGCCAGCACGGGGCCAACAATGGTTTGCGCCGATGCGGCCGTATTGGAAATTTCGCGTATCACCTCTGCCTGATGGTATTCGCGCTCTGAAATCTTTCCTTGAATCAAGGAAAGGGGAATCATCAACAGCAAGGTCAGGATGAGCACCTCAAAAAATTTCAGCGTCTGGCTATTGCGCACGCCATAAACAAATTTTTCGATACCCCCCGTTATTGTCGGCGCTTCAAGCGCATTTTCTCGAAGATACTCACGCTGTTCAGGCGTCTTTCTGCTTTCGTACTCATGGTTTGACATGTCAGTCTCCGGTAAAGGAACGTGCCTACAGTGGGTAGGCGGCATGTCAAAGGTAGAACGCGCTAATGAGCAGAGCCGGAAGGCAACATGTGATATGTGTGAAGCGCAGGTGAAATTTCGTGTGGGATAGCATTCGGTTTTCTTTGCGCAAGGCAGATTCCCAGAATTTCCCTTACCATCGCTCCCTATGAAAATCCTTATCGTCGACGACGAACAAGCCATTACCGACACGCTGGCTTATGCGCTTTCAACCAACGGCTTTGAGACCGAGCGTTGCCAGCTTGGCGGCGAAGCGGTGGAAAAAGCCTCCGCCGGGGAATACGCCCTCATCATTCTTGATGTGGGCTTGCCAGATATGAGCGGTTTCGATGTCTGCCGCGAAGTACGTCGGCACTCCAACGTGCCCATTCTTTTTTTGACCGCACGGACAGAAGAAGTCGACCGTATCGTGGGGCTAGAACTCGGCGCGGACGATTACGTTGCCAAACCTTTCAGCCCCCGTGAACTCGTCTCGCGTGTCCGCGCCATTTTAAGGCGTATGCGCGGCAACGAAGCCCAAACACCGCCCTCCGCCACACCGCCCTCTCCCCCGCCGGTATTCCAAGTTGACCGCGAAGGTTTGCGGATTGCCTGCAAAGGGCAATGGCTCAACCTCACCCGCTACGAATACCTGCTGCTTGCCTGTCTGCTAGAACATCCGGGCCGCGTTTACTCCCGCGCCGTGCTGATGGACAAAGTTTGGACAGATGCCGAAGAAACCGAGGACCGCACCGTAGATACCCATATCAAAACTTTGCGGGCAAAACTCCGCGCCGCCTCTGGCGGTTTAGATCCCATCGTGACCCATCGCGGTCTTGGCTATAGCATCGACCCTTGAATATTTCCGTCCGGTTTTTTCTGGGTTATTTTTTCGTTTTGGGCCTCACCGCTTGGTTTGTGCTCAATACCGTCACTGACGAAATCAGCCCGGGGCTACGCCAAGCCCGCGAAGAAACACAAGTCGACACTGCCTACCTGCTCGCGGAACTGGCCGCGCCAGACTTAGCTAACGGGCGCATTGCCGACGGGGCGTTCTCAAAAGCCTTGCAGGAAACCAAACAGAAAGCGCCCCAAGCAGAGATTTTCGGCATCCGAAAAGAAATCTTTGACTACCGCATCTACGTGACTGACGCTGCCGGCAAAGTTGTTTTCGATTCAGATGGCCAAAACATAGGAAAGGACTTCTCCGAAAAAAACGACGTGCTGCGCGTCCTAAAAGGGGAATACGGGGCACGTACCTCAAAAGACGTGCCCGATGACCCGCTCACCTCTTGGATGTACGTCTCCGCCCCCATCCTCTGGCAAGGCAACTGCATTGGCGTACTGTCCTTTGCCAAGCCCAACGTCACGCTCATCCCCTACGTCGACCGCATGACCGGGCGCATCCGTAGCAGTGGTTTTTACATGCTGCTTTTTTCTTCCCTCGTCGGCGTACTGCTCATGGTCTGGCTGGTCTGGTCCATTAACCGGCTCATCCGCTACGCCCGCGATGTAAGCGCCGGCCTCAAAGCCTCTCCGCCCACGGACGGCGGCAAACAGTTCTCAGAACTCGCGCAGGCGCTCGCGGCCATGCGGGAACGTCTGGAAGGCAAGCAATACATCGAAAAATACGTCCAAAACCTTGCCCACGAAATGAAAAGCCCGCTCACGGCCATTGTTTCAGCCTCCGAACTGCTTGAATACGACCTCCCAGAAGCGGAACGGCAGCGTTTCACCACGCTCGTCCAAGAACAAGCCAACCACCTCTATCTCATCATCGAACGCATGCTCAGTCTGGCAAAAGTGGAACAGCTACAGCATATCCAAGACCATCAAGCCATCGACCTTGCCGCCCTCGTCCGCCAAACCGTTGAATCGCGCCACGCCGCCCTGCAAAAACGCCGCCTTTCCGTCAACACCCTTGCTGAAGAAACCTACCCGCTTCATGGCGATGCTTTCCTGCTTCGGCAGGCTTTCAGCAACCTACTCGACAACGCCATCGATTTTTCCCCGGAAAACGGCATCATCAACATCACGCTAGAAAAAACCGCCGAAAAACTAATTCTAAAAATCCGCGACCACGGCAACGGCACTCCCGGCTATGCGCTGTCGCAAGTTTTTGACCGCTTCTATTCCCTGCCCCGCCCCGCCACCGGACGCAAAAGCACCGGGCTGGGCCTGCCTTTCGCCCGCGAAGTGGCTCGCCTGCATGGCGGAGATATTCATTTCAGAAATCATCCAGAAGGCGGGGCAGAAGTGGTGATGGAGATTGGGGCGGGGTAATTCGGCGCTAGATTTACGTCATGAACAGCCCGCACTCGCGGAAGCAACATTCCTACAAGCTATAGAACTAGTTAGAGCTAGCGCATTTCAACGTAATAATTTATAATGCGTATACCATTAACAATACACACAAATATCATGAAAGCCCTCCCTTTCTCACCTATCAACGATGCCATATTTAAGATTATTTTCGGTGACGGCCATGATGTCACTCACTTAACGAACCTGCTAAAAGCCACGCTCGTCCTGCCCGCCGAGGAATACGAAGAAGTCACGCTCGTCGACCCGCACCTGCCCCGCGAAATGCCGGACAACAAAATGGGCATTCTGGATGTCAAAGTCAAAACACGTTCGGGCAAACTCATCGATGTTGAAATCCAGATATGCTTCCAGTCCAGAATACGTGAACGCATCATTTTCTATCTATCCAAAATGATTAACGAGCAAATTGGTACCGGGGACGACTATTCAACCATCAAACGCTCAATCTGCATCCTGATTACAGACTTCGTTCTCATCCCGGAAAACAACTGCTACCGCAACCGCTTCACGCTCCGTGACCCCGATACGGGGGCACAATTCACAGACATCATC
The DNA here is from genome assembly GCA_031257305.1 of Azoarcus sp. Classification (GTDB taxonomy): domain Bacteria; phylum Pseudomonadota; class Gammaproteobacteria; order Burkholderiales; family Rhodocyclaceae; genus WRNU01. The sequence continues at coordinate 902 of JAIRPB010000049.1, read as the reverse complement.
GAAATCGTTACACTGGAACTACCTAAGCTGCCAAAGGACGATGACGGAACCCCGCTATGGGACTGGCTCAAATTCCTAGCGGCGCACAGCGAGGAGGAACTAAAAGTGATTTCAGACAAAAACCCGCAAGTCAGCAAAGCCGTCGCCAAATACATGACGCTAACGGAAGACGAACGCACACGGATGATTGCCGAATCCCGCTCAATCCTGCAACGTGACATGGCCATCATGAAAGAAGATGGCATAAGGCAAGGCCGAGCGGAAGGCAGACGAGAAGGAAGGGAAGAAGGTAGAGAAGAGGAAAAACGCTCAATTGCCCGTAGCCTGCTGGGTTTTGGGCAACCTGTTGACGTTATCGCCCAAGTAACGGGGCTGTCGCAGGAAACTATCCGGTCTTTGCTGCATTGACGTTGGGCGGCAACCCGTTTATGCGTAAAGAATACGATTTCCCTAACGCTAACCGAGCCAGCAAAATCCCGCATTGGGCATGGTTATAGGCGGATTAAGCCGTCCCTTCAAGAACAGCACGCCGGCGGATACCTGCGCCTCCCAGACGTTCGCATCGCTGCCGCGCTTGCCACAGGTCATAACTGGCTTGGGCGCGCAGAAAACTTTCAGCCGATGGACCGCTTCCGTTTGGCGTTTTTAGCCATTCCTCAAAACGTATCGCCATCTCTGGGGTGATGGCGGCCTTGCCGTTGAGTACGCGAGACAACGCCGCACGGCACACGCCAAGCTGGTCGGCGGCTTCAGAAATAGTAAAGCCGAGTGCCGGAAGAACATCTTCACGGATAAATTCGGCAGGGGGCGGGGGGTTGAACATCATGGTGTGAAACCTCTCAGTGATAGTCTTGGTAATCGACAAGGAAAGCGTCAGTACCGTCAAACTTGAACGTTAAACG
>JAIRPB010000035.1 GCA_031257305.1 Azoarcus sp. | reverse complement strand
GCGATTCCCAGCGCCCCGGCAATCTCCCCGCGCACGCCTTCCCATTCCCGCATCAGCGGTTCCAGCACGAGCGGGCGCACGAGTTTGTGGATGGTGCCGATGTCCGTGTAGTGCGCGCCGAGTTGCGCCCGCGATTTGGGGTCTAGGCCGCGCTCGAAGAGCGTGCCGAAAATGCTGGGGTCAATGCCGCGCCAGTCTTTTCTGGCGGCGGCAAGCAGGGCGGCGAGGTCAGCCACGTTGAGCGGCGGCACGTCAATGACTTTGAACAAGCCGCCGTTAAACCAAGGGACTTCCGTCAGGTCGAATTCGCCGCCTTTCTCGCTCATGGCGTGGAAAAGTCTCTGGATGCGGTCGGCGGTCCCGCCCGGTTCCCTGACGCATCTTTCCAGCAGACGGGTGAAGAACATGCCGGGAAGGACTTCTTCGTCCTCGGCAAACATCGCAAAAAGGCACTGCATCAAAAAATGCGCCACGCGCTGCGCGTCCAGCCCCCGGCGGCGCATCGCCTCGGCAAGTTCGCCAAACTGCGCGGCCACGTCCTGCGTGATGGCGGCGGTAGTTTTCTGCGGGCGGAGCTTTTCGGGGGCTTCAAAGCAATAGCGCAATATCCGGCGCTTGTTTGCGTCGGCCAAATCTTCCAGACGGAGCGTGCGCACTTCGTCGGGGTAGCCTGTAAAGGCGGTGTGGATTTCGATGCTCTGGCGGTCGTCGACAATGAGCAGCGGCGGGCAGTCCAGCGAAAGGTAGTAGTCGGTCAGTTGCTTGAGGGCGGCTTTGAGGCCGCGGCCGGGCTTTTTGGATTCCCACGCAAAACAGCCGCGCTTGAACACGTCCGCAAAGCCGTCGCCGCCGCCGGATTTCTGCGTGCCGTACTCAAAGCAGTAGCTGTCGGCATCGCCGGGATGCGGCACGCCGAGGATGTCGCACAGTTCCAGAAAAAAAGTCTGTGCCCCGGCGCGCTCGGTGAGCGGGCTGTTTTTCCAGCGGTCGATGAATTCTTGCGGCGTCATAACGCACGGACTCTACACTGTGTGCGGGCATGCGGAAGGAGCGGGAAAATTGACTCCGGGCATATGTCTATGTTCTAATGGCGTTGCCAGTTGAAAGAAACTGCAAAAAAGCAGACGCATGTAGCATGTAATTTCCTTGGATTTAATGTGTGAAGCAAACGGGGCGGGTTAAACCGCCCCGTTTTTTTGCGGCTTGCGCTTCAGAGTCCCTGCCACTCCCCTAGCCCGTGCGCCCTGCCCTGCCCTCTCCCGCGTTCAATCTCAATGCCTTTGATGTCGTCGGCAATGGGCAGCTTTGAAAGGGTTGCCCGGTTAGAAAGTGCCGTGTCAATGGCGGCAAGGTTCGGCGTTTTCCCGGTTAGCAGGGTTTCTTTTTCATATACGCCACGGTAGAAAGCGGCTTTAGCCAGTTCCTCGCCCGTATGTTCTGCGTAGCGCGAGTCACTGGCTAGTACCTGCCCGTACTTCATCAGGTTGCGTATCCCGTGCAGGTGGCGCTCTTCGTTTTGGCTCCCGCGCCGATAGGCTGCTTCCTGCCGTGCCGCTTCCTGCGGCGGCAGGGCGGTTGCCCCGGTTTGCGCATCGAGCGCCCGCATACCCGTAAACTCGTCTAGCGCCCTCCCGAAACCCAGAGCCACCAAATGTTCGCGCTGCGACCGCAGGGCGGATTCGAGAATCGGTTTTTGGTGCTCGGGCACTTCCGGCCCTTTGGCAATAAGCTGGCGCTGTACGTTGCGGTAAGCCGCCCGCGCCGCGTCCAACTCACCTTCTTTCTCAAACGGCTTTGCTGCCTGTTCGCGCAGGGATACCGCATTGCAAGCAGCCCTGTTCATTTTTGTTTCGGTTTCGTCAATGTATCCCGGAATTTTTTCAACAAAATTTGAGAAGCGCGTTATAAAACCTGACGCTGACGGCAAGCCGGTCCCTTTTGGGTAAAAGGTATCCATGCGGTGAACTGGCGATTCAAGCTCCAGCCCGTTACTGTGGCCGTGCGGGTCCGTCGTGCCATGCAGCGTAAATTCAACCCCACGGTATTTAATCGTTGAAGTAGAACTCGTCGAGAAAACCTTCACTATCTCCGACTGGATGGCGCTGACGGCGTTTTCCCGTTCGGCGTACCGCACACCGCCAAGCTCTATGCCGGGGAATACGTTCTTTTGCAGAGGGTGGCTCTCCGCTTTTTTCTGTAAATCTCTCAACAAGCCAAGCCGTGCTGGTGCCAGCCGCGTAGCAAAATCTTCTTCGGCACGTACCCTATGGATTAGCATGTTAGTTTCGTCGGCATGTGCGGACTGTAGCTTTTCAAGCCGTATGACCTCGTTTTTAAGGCGTGTTTCTTCGAGTATCAGCGGGTCGCCTGACGCGGCCGCCTTCATATCCGCTGCGCTGGCCGCTTCGGGGGCAATATCCTCTACGCCGCACCCCGTGCTTGGGTCGTAGTTCCGCAGTTGCGCAATCATCCGCGCCTTGTGTTCGAGGATTTGCCAGCGGCGCGTGTCGTAGGTCTGCGCTGTGGCATAGCGGTAGATGCCAACCTCAAACCCTTCTGGGTCACGCTTATACAGCACATTGCCCTGACGGATGATGCGCCCTTCGCGTTGTTCTAAGTCGCTCGGCCGCCACGGCGCATCGATATGGTGCAAGCCAACAAGGCGGGTTTGTACGTTCGTCCCGGCCCCCATTTTGGCCGTGCTGCCCATAAGGATGCGCACGTCACCACGGTTGACGGCCTTAAACAGCTTGTCTTTTGCCGCTGGCGTTGCGTAGTCATGGATGAACGCTATTTCATTGTCTGGGATACCCTGCGCTATAAGTTTGTTTTTAATGTCGTCATAGACAGAAAAACTTTGTGCGCCAGATATAGCGGCTACGTCACCCAAGGTAATGGCCGCGCCCTCGGCATTTTCGTCGTAGCCGTGCGCGGCGTTGTATTCGTCGATTTCGGTCTGGGCAATGAGTCCCGCCGCCTCGCGCCTCTCGCCCCACGCGCCCCTTAGCATTCCGTCGCGCAGGTGTTTTTCGGCTTCCTGTTTTGCGTCGGCTTTTGTATTCGCCCCTGTCACATAAACACCGCTCCCGGCATCATAGACGGTGCATAGCCCGCGCTCATTGACCAGCAAGAACGGGAATTCTTCAAACCCCTCGGCGGTGTGCAGCGTCCCGCGCTTGTGGACAACGTCCCCCGTGCCGGGGTCACGCACATATACCCGCGAGTCATGGCTTGACAGGGCTTTTCGGCAGGAAAGCGGGATGGACATGTCGCAGAACACCATTTGTGTGCCCTTGTCCGCGTCCCATTTTTTGTAGAGGCGCATCATTTGCCCTACGGCAAGGTTTATTTTGGAATCTGGATAATCCGGCGCGTCCGGGTCAATCAGGCGGAAATCCAGCCCCGCCTTATTCGCCAGCCCGGTCAGCGACAGGGCATTCACCTTGCCTTTTGTCGACAGCATTAGTTCCCGGAGTTGGTTGAACTGCCCAAGAATCGAACCGGGGTCGACAACAATCTTCGGTGACAGCGCCGCCTGTACAACCGCCAGTTCAGCATCTTCTCTGGTATCCGCTTCGGCCAGTTCATAGGTAAATTCCCCGCTTTCTGTATCAGCGCTGGAAGTAACCTCCGCCTTCCACTTGAATTCTTTGGCAACGGGGTTGAATACATGCTCAATCTGCACGGTATCGCCGAGTTTCGGGTTGAAACCGAAAATCGGCTGGCCGTCAGCCATCGCCAGTTGCGGGAAGCCAATGAACGCGGCGACTTCCGGGCTGCGCTGTGCCACGATGTTGGCTGCCCGCCCGCCTTCAATCTTCGGCACGGGAAAAACATCGCCGCGCTCTAGGGCCTGTTTCTGTAAATCATCCAGCGTGACGGTATCCGCGAAGCTCCGGTAAAGCGGCATAAGCGCGTTCACGCCCGTGAATTCAAGACGGGAGGACTGGCGGTAGCCCGTCCCGGACGGGGTTACTTCGTAGACAGACTGCACGTTGGCAAACAGCCGCGCCCAACTGTCGAATACCTGTAAATCGTGCTCCTCCAGCTTTGGGTACTGCATATAACGCTGGAGGTTAAACATTTCGACCATCGAATTCGATACAGGCGTCCCGGTTGCGCCAAGCAGCACCGCTTTATCGCCGAATGTTTCCCACATCCACTGCGTTTTAACGAATAAGTCGAACGCCTTATCGGAACCGTGCGGGTTGCCCATGCCCGGAACCCTATCCATTGTCGAGTTGTAGAACAGGTTCTTAAATTCGTGGAGTTCGTCGATGGCAAACGCATCCACCCCTAGTTCGTCGAATGTAAGCAGATTGTCCCGTTCACCGACGCTTTGCTGTTTCTCTTTGAATTGCGCATCAAGCCGCGCTTTGATTTTTTCCATGTCACGGACAATGAATGAGTCATGGCGGCCCCGTTTCATTTCTTCGATGGCGTCAGCCAGTTCATCCACCTGTTTTCTGATGACTTTCTCTTCCATTTCATGGGGCAGCCCAATTTTTTTGAGCGAAGAGTGCCCTACGATGACCGCATCCCAATCGCCCGTGACGACTTTTGCGAAGAACTTTTCCCGGTTCCCTTTGGCAAAATCATCCGGCGTAGCCGCAAGCACACGGGACGCCGGGAAAAATTTATAGAACTCGTCACGCCACTGGAGCGTGAGATGGTTCGGGACGGCAATCAGGGGCTTGCGGGCAATGCCAAGCCGCCGCATTTCCATCATTACGGCCACGATTACAGCCGTCTTGCCCGCGCCGACGGCGTGGTCTAGCAGGACTTGGCGCGACTGCAAGGACCGCCAGACTGCGTTTTTCTGGTGCTCGCGCAAACTGACCACGGGCGACAAACCGGGCAGGGTCAAGTGTGCCCCATCGTATTTGCGCGGTACTGTCCTGTTTAATTTATCGTTGTAAAGGCGGGCAACCTTGTCGGCACGTTCTGGGTCGGCCCAGAGCCAGCGTTGCCATTCGTTTTTCATGGCCTGCTGTTTTTCGCGGGCCGCCTCGGTCTGTTCGCCATTGACGACCGACCGCGGGGGTTTGCCCGGCAGGTTGTCTTTGACCACGACACCGCGCCCGTCCAGCGTATGCCGGAATATTTCGACTGCGGGGCAACGCTCCGTCCCGTATTTCCCGATTGCCAAGGACGGGTCGGCAGCGCCGCGCCAGTTGCCGATAGCCCATTGCCCAATCGACCTGATGTAGCCAATTTCGGGCCGCTGGCCCGTAACATGCTCGGCAAAGTCCGCATAAATCTCGCTCGGTACAAACGCGGCTCCCAGCGATATGCTAATTTCGCTCGGGCGTTTGTCGGCAGGGATTACCTTTTCGAGCGCGGCAACATTCCGCTGATATACGCTATTCTCTTTGGCCGCTGCCTTGGCGTTATCCAGTTTCGTTTTTACGTCACCGGACAGATATTCATCCGCAAGCATCAGGCCGTCGACCGGGTCGTCAAATACCGCGTCCCCAAGCTCCGTCACAATCTCATCTTGGCTTTTGCCTAAATAGACGGACTCCATATAAGGCAAGTCAATACAGCCACGGTAGTTGAGGGAAGCCAGCATCGCATCGCGGGCGCTTTCTACGCGGATGTTGTCACCGGGAGGGAACAGCACCCTCTGTAAGAGGATGTCTGCTTTTTTCGCGCTCGGCTTTCTTGGCTCAATGCCGTCGCGTTTGGCTATAGCCTCTGATATGCCTTTATCGTATCCGAATTCAAGCGCCCCTAGCAAAGACGCTTCGGTGTCGGAATAAAATAGCCTCATATTTGTCGCATCGTTGACATAGCCATACGACTTCACAAAATTATCGTAACGGCGGTTCAGCGCCGCCCTGCCCGCTTCAATTTGCGCGCCGCTTGCCTCTGGCGACAGTTCGAGGCGCATCTGCTGGCGCAAGCCATCGCGTAGGGCAATCATGCCCTTTACTCTGTCAACGGCCTTGGCGTTAGGCGCTTCCCACTCATCCGCAGTCTGTACGCCTAGCTTATCATCGCCGCGTATCATGACGTTCCCATTGTCGGCGACGTAAAAAGAGCCTACCTTGACTCCGTCTGGCACACGCACATCCGCCGTTTCTAGCTCCGCCGTCCGTTCAATGGGCTGATAGACGCCTTCGGGCAGTGATTCTGCCCAAGCGTCTAGGGCTTGCTCTATGGTTCGCTCGGTTTCTGGCAAAACGGTGTAGTCATTTGCCCTGTACAAATTCCCTTCAGCAGCTTGCTTCCCAAGGATATTCTGTGGGTTTTCCAGAAAGTAGCTATTTATCTGGAATGACAGAGGCTCGCCTGTTTTCGGGTCGTCCAGATTGAGGCTGGCAGTATTTACCCAAGCCGTATTACCCGGCGCTTCGTCTGCGGCGCGTTTCTGGAACACAACGATGTCGGTCACGACTTCGGTCCCGGCATTCTCTTTGAAGGCGGTATTTGGCAGACGGACGGCGCTTACTAGGTTTGCCCGGTCGCTAATCCACTTCCGTGCCAAGCTGTTCTGGGCGTCCATAAAATAGCGGGAAACAACCATTGCCAGCATGCCGCCGGGCCTTAGCTTGTCGATTGATTTTGCAAAAAAGTAATTATGGATGGAGTAGCCGGAGTATGCGCTCCGGTCAAAATCAACGAGGGGGGTGTTCCCAAACGGCGGGTTGCCTACGGCTAGGTCGAAGTATTCCGAAGGTATTGAAAAGTCCTCAAACCCTTTAGGGGCGATTTTGGCTGACGGGTACAGCGCGGCGGCGATGGAAGCCGTCAGCGGGTCTAGCTCAACGCCGTGCAACTCGGAACCTTTTCGCATCCCGGCGGGCATTAAGCCGAAGAAGTTCCCTACCCCGGCGGACGGCTCTAGCACTCGCCCGGACTGGAAACCCATCTGTTCAAGGGCGCGGTAAATTCCGGTGACAACCGTAGGCGATGTGTAGTGCGCGTTGAGTATAGAGGCCCGCGCTGCCTTCCATTCGGACTCGGTTAGCAGTTCTTTTAACTGGCTATATTCACGTCCCCATTGCTTGTTTTCGGGGTCAAACACGCCTTTCAGCGCGCCCCACCCCACATAGCGGGCAATGGCCTTTCTTTCATCCGGGGTAGCCTTGCGTCTCTCGCTGGCCAGCGTTTTCAGGATTTGGATGGCCGCGATGTTGTCACGGTACTTCTGCCCTAACCCGCCCGTGCCGATAGCCTCGTTGGCCAGGTCAAAATCATCATCTTGGTAAGGCGGCGCTTGCTCGGCTCCGTCGGGCAGGACGGCGGCAGTAGGCACATTTTGCGGGAGGGCTTCTTCCTGCCCTTGCTGCCCTTGCTGCCCTTGCTGCACAAGATCGAGGGCAGGAGGCTCAACGTCAAACAGCAAATCAAGCTGCGGCTTGGATGACCGGACGGATGTCGCCGGGTCATCTCCCGACTGGGTTCCTACGGCACGGGCGGCGCGGGGTCGAGTCCGGCGAGTTGGTTGATTTCCCACGCCGCGAGGGGGTTGCCGTAACCGCCCTCCACCAACACGTCCAGTTCCTTCTCCTCTTGGCTCTTCAGGGCCTCCCAAAACTCGTCCTTGTCCAGCAAGGTCTTTACCCTCTCCGGCCAGCCCAGCATCCAGCGGTTGGCTATCGAAATTAAGAGATTGCTGCCCCCTTTTATCCTCTTCATGATTTCCGGCGGATAAGTTTGCGGGGATACCACTTCGCGTATGCTGTCCATCGTTGTTTCCTTGGTTTGTTGCGTCAAATAGTCCGTTCTGTCCGTTTTCCATCCTATTGCCTTTATGTCACTAATAATGCGCTCGCATTATGCGGCATAGAGGCACGTCATGGCAAAAAGCTAAGGCGAGCGGGTGGTAACGTTTAGCCCGGTAACATTTAACCCGTTATTCAGCGCCTGTTGTATGGACAGGCTAATGACCGTTGCCCGGCTTAGCCCGATTTCCCGCGCAAAGCTGTCAAGCTCCGCCAGCAGGTTTGGGTCAAGCGCAAATGTAATCTGGCGCTTGCGCCCTACCCTCACGCCACGCACGGCGGTAGCGTCCGGGGCGGCTGTAATAAATGCTTCAACGGATGGCTGTACCGGGGCTTTCGGTTTTGTGATAGCCATTGTTTTAACCTCCTTTTAATGTCTAATTAAGATTAAACAGCATGTCGACCAAGGCCGTCAGTTCGTCACGGGCCTTCGGGTCGGCAGGTTTGAATTCGAGCACGGACAAGCCCTGCCCTGCCGCATTTGCATAAGCCTTCCGCCTCCGCAGCGGCGTCGGCAGCAAGGCAACCTGCGGGTAGTCCGCGACCGCCTCGGCAGCCTCGGCGTTATCCGTTGACGTCTCGCCGGGGTCTGCACAGTTCAGCATGGCAAACGCCCGCAGGTTCCCGCCAACCTCCCGCGCCTCGTCAACCAAGCTCGCTATCTGCGCAAGCGCCCACACGTCAAAAGAGCGGGGCTGAAACGGGACAACCAGCACGTCTGTGAGGGTAAGCGCCGCCCGCAGCGCCGTTGAATCCCGCCCGCCAGCGTCAATCACTATATCCTCGTACTTCTTCGCCTGTTGCTGTAGCTGGCCGCGCAATACCTGCCCGTCTGGGTAAGTTGAGCAAGCGATACCCGGCACACGGTCCCCGCGGATGCTTATCGCCATCTGCGCCGTCCCTTGCCTGTCGCCGTCAATCAGCCACACATCGCGCCCTGCCAGCGCCCGGGCAATAGCTATGTTCAGCGCGACCGTTGTTTTGCCAACCCCGCCTTTTGTGTTGCCTACGGTGACAATCATTTGTACTTCCTCCTTTTCATGCCGATTTAACATCATCTTAACACTGTTTTAACATTGAATACATATTTAACTAAAATTAAAAAAGGATGAAAGCAACGCTTGCACTAAACCAACAGGAAAGCAGAAGATAACGGCTTCACATGGCTTGGCGACACGATGGTTTTCGACTCCCTAGACACTTGGTTCGAGAAGGGCTTCCGCATCAGGAAACAGCGCCCGGTCACAATCTATGGCGACAAAATCCGCTCCGGCAACGGCCGGCGTTATGTGCCCGTCAATGGCGTAAAGTTTTCCAGCGGGGCAAAAGCTAAGAATATCCGGGCCATCGTGAAGCGTGCGCCAGAGGTGCTCGTGAAAATCACGGGGCATTCTTCGGGGCGTAACACGGTCAGGCATCATCTCGACTACATTAGCCGCAACGGCGCCGTCGACCTAGAAAACGAGCGCGGCGAAATTATCCAAGGCAGAGGCGGCGTAAGCGGACTCCTCGATGAATTAAAAGCCGCCCAAATTCCAAACGACAGCAAACGCCGTGAGTTCCTCCATGTCCTTTTTTCGATGCCCGCCGGGACGCCGGAACAAGAATTTAAGAAGTCACTGCGGGAGTTTTGCCAAGAGGAATTTGCTACCCGCCAATATGTGATGGCGCTCCACCGCGACACTGACCACATGCACGCGCACGTCTGTGTATCCACGCGGGACATGGCGCGGGCTAATGAACCGCGCCTCTCGCCGCGCAAAGCAGACTTGTTCCGCTGGCGTCTTGGCTTCGCTGACAAGCTGCGGGAGAACGGCATTGACGCTGCGGCAAGCGAGCGTAGACACCGATTCCAATACAGGCGGGCGGAGAACCCAGTCGTGCGCCAAATCAGGGCCGACAACCCGGATTCGCCCGTCTATAACGCCCGCAGGGCAGAGAGGCTTGCGGAGGCCCGCATCAAGCGGACAAAGGCAAACCCGGAAGGGGTGTTCATCGGCCCGCCTCCGCGCATTCCCAATGTATATAAGAATCTGGCGGCGGAAATCGAGGCCGCACTAGCCTCAAACCGCCGTCCTGAAAACCCAGCACAACACGCCATCGAAAAGAACATCCAGAGGGCACGGCAAGGATGGGAAACGCTCGCCGCCGCGATGGAAAAGCACGGCGACGGTCTAGCCAATGAGGTGAGGGCGCTTCTGCGCACAGCAGACCGCCCGGTCACATCGCACACGCAGGAACTCTTTGACAAGGCACAGGCACACCGTGAGTTAGGGAAAGGGCAGGGGGGAGAAGTTGAGTTAAATTAACTTCGTAACAGATTTAATTTAATGTTGAATCAACTTTTATTTAATATTTATCAAATATTTGCGGTTCGCTTTTTAGATGGCGAGACACCCCGGGAGGCATTGCGGTTTTTGCAAGGCCGCTTGGCAAGCGCCCCAAAAGACGTTGCCGCCGCGAGAATCTTGTGACGAGTCCTCTTGTGCCTGTGGATAACGGTTCCGACTGCAAGCCGCTACAGGGCAGGGAGGGGAAATTGAGTTAATTTAACTTCATAACAGATTTAACTTAATGTTGAATCAACCTTTATTTAATATTTGCGGCCCGCTTTTAGATGGCGAGACACCCCGGGAGTCATTGCGGGTTTTGTAAGGCCGCTTGGCAAGCGCCCCAAAAGAAGTTGCTGCCGCGAGAATCTTGTGACGAGTCCTCTTGTGCCTGTGGATAACGGTTCCGACTGCAAGCCGCTACGGGGCAGGGAGGGAAAGTTGAGTTAATTTAACTTCATAACAGATTTAACTTAATGTTGAATCAACCTTTATTTAATATTTGCGGCCCGCTTTTAGATGGCGAGACGCCCCGGGAGTCATTGCGCGTTTTGTGCGGGTGCCGCCATGAGCCGCCGGGGAAGGTCGGTGTCGGCCTCTAAGCGGACGGCCGCCTCATTTTTTCTGCCTCTCCCCCCACGGGTCTTCCAGATACCAGATGGTCGCGCCCCACGTGGAGAGCGGGAAGTTTGGCATGGTCTCGCCTTGTTTGAAGTAGCGCCGGCCGATGCGGTCCGGGGCGGCGTGCGATGTCCACCAGCCTTCCTTCGGGCACTGCCCGCCGCCATCGCACCGGCCCCACGGGGGGCGCTTACGGTCTAGGAACGGGTGTTCGATGCCGTGTTTATTGATGTAGCCCGTCGGGTCGCAGTAGATAATCTGTTCCGTACCGGGGGGGGGCGGGTTCAGGAAGATGTAGCTTTTTTCCTCTTCGGGAATTTTGCCGTCCTCGTAACGGTCGTCGCGCCAGATGAGACGCCAAATAACGTCAACATACCGCCAGCCAAAACCATAATCTCTGTTGGCTTGGTTCAAAAAATTTTGCTCCGCTTGGGGCGCATACGCACCGCCATGCAGGTAATTCATCGTTCCAGCACGGCTGTCACCATCCATCGGCTCCCAGATACCAGTACAAGGGATGGCCTCACCTGTGGCAATCGTCACCTCGTCATATATTTCAGGCAGTTCCGGCAAAGGGTCGGGGTAAGGCAGTCGTGACAGGAACACAGCTTCCCATAGGGCATAGCTTAAAGGGGCAGGCACGTCTTCATAGCGGTTTTCGATAATATTGCGGGTAAATTCACCCCATGCAACCGCTAGCTCACCGGCCGCCTCGAAGAATTCTTTCGTCAGGGGGGTTTTCTCCTCCCAACCCATTTCCCTATCTTCGAGCTTGCTTTCTATGCGAAGCCAGTAGTCTAGAACCATCCCCGCTTTGACGAAGCACCCATTGGCCTCGTCGTAGGTAAACACCCGCTTGTCGCCCTGCCCCAAGCGGCGCACACCCTCGTCCATTAGGGCGTAGTCCTCGACAATACGGGCATAGTCGCTGTAATGGATGCTGGACTGCCCCGTGTCCTCGATTACGCCATCCGGCGTGGTGTAGTCCGGCGGGATAAACCGGGCAGGGAACAGCCCTGCGTTGTCCGCCTGCCGCACACTTTCCTCGGCCACGGCTTCCCATTTTTTGAAGAACTCTTTGATACGGTTCCACATCGTCCATGAACTGTATTTTTTCAGCAGATGAAAGAGTTGCCGCCGTTCCAGTTCGTCGGGAAGTATCAGGCTGTTGTCTACGATAATCATTTTGTATAAGTCCCGATGTTGGTTTTGGGAGCCGCCTCATCAGGCTTGCCGGGCAAGATGCCTTCCCCAATAAAGCCGTCCCGGTTCCATTCGTCCAGCACGGCGCACTCTTCCCGCCATGCCTTGCCGGAGTTGGTCTGCCCGCTGATGCCCCACCACTTGCCCCCGGCCTTGGCTTCGCCCACTCTTTTTAGGTGAGCCGTGCCCGGTTCCCCGAAAACGCGGAATATCTTTTCCCTAGGCCGGAGCGCCCGGTTGGTCATTTTCCCCGAAAGAAAGAGGCTGTTGTCTGCAATAATCATTTGGCGTTCGGCTCCGTAGGGGGCGCATTCCCGGATTCGGCGGGTTTCATGCCCGCGTTGATGCCTTTGGCGGCACGGGACACGTCAGTGGCGGTTGTGCCGCTATCGGCGGCTTTGCCCGCGTCCGGGGCGGGGAAATTGACGTGCGTCTCGGGGTTGGTTTTGGGGGCCACCTCATTGGGTTTGACGGGCACAGTGGTGCTGGTGCCTGCCTTGCCCGCACGGGTATAGCCGGTGTGCCCGTTGACGTTTTTCCAGTTCGTGGGGCCAAATTCAAAAGTCAAGCCGCTTACGGGGTCGAAAAACTCTTCAACTTTCCCGGTTTGCATCACGCGCTTGCCAACCTCTTCCAGTTTCGCGTTGGTTACTTCAGCGAAGTCCAAGAAAGCCTGCTGCCCGCCTCCCGGCAGGTACTGGCCGGGCACTATTGTCGATGTCTGTTCGGACACCTTGCCAAAAACCCCCCTGACTTCTTTCTGGGGCGGGGCGGTCCGTCTGGCTTTCACATAGAACTTGTCCCGGTTAAATTCATCCAGCACCGCGCTGCCTTCCCGCCAAGCCTTGCCAGAGTCGGGCAGTTCGCCGACACCCCACCACCGCCCTTGGGGTACTGTGGGGCCAATTTCTATGCCATGAGTTTCACCGGGAGGGCCATATATACGGAAAATCGATTCGTCTTCAAGCGGCTTGTTAAGCATCTTCCCTGAATAGGCTTCGACGGCTGTAAAATGCCCTTCCTTGGCACGTGCAGTCAGATCCGGGTAGCCGGGCTCGGGCTGGTAGAGGTGGGCAAATTTATGTTTTTCCCCATCTATTGCCACATTCTGCGGACTCCCATTTAGCCTCGCCCTAGGCTGCGTTTTGGGCGGCCTGTTCAATTCGCGCCGTTCCGGGGGCATGGAGACGTTCTCTTTGCCGGCCTGGGCGGGTTTCGTTGTGATGCCGATTTCTTCGGGGGGCCTTGCGCCGCCGCCCGTGCCGCCGGCCGCTTTAGCCCCGCCGGACGTATGGTCGGAAGTGGATGCCATGTGCACCACGTTGTCGGCGGCGGACATCATGTGCGCCGCATCGTTCGCCGACCCGGCCGCCGCCGCGACCGCCCGCCTAGCCTGTCCGCCGGAGCGGATGAATTCCTGCATCTCGGTGAGCATCCGGTGGAATTCCTTGAGCGCCTCGGGAATCATCCTCTCGCCCAGCTTCTTGAGTACGCGCAGTCCCCTGGCTAAGGCATCCATGAAGTTCAGCAGGCGGTCGGGGATAACCCAGCTCAGCTTGCTGGCGATGATGTACTCAAAGGCGAAGGCGAACCCTTCCATGAAGATGGCAAAGGTGTCCTTAACAGATCTGGCGTATTCCATGATGTTCAGTTCTAGGAACCATTTCTTGGCGTCGCCTTTGCCTAGGCGGGTGAGGAACTCGATGAGTTCCTGCGCGGCCTCGCCCATCACCCGGGCAGATTCAGGGGCGGGAAGGAGGCGCGCGGCCTTGGCAGCCCGGACCACGATGCGCCCCACGCCTTTGATGATGCCGCCCAGCACGGGGATGAGCGCGAGTATCAGGATGACGAGCGTCACCCATTCCATTGTGTCCTCGCGCTTCTTGGGGTCGCAGTACAGCCCCATCGTGACGGCGATGAGGTCGCGCACGGCGGTCACGTCGCCCAAGAGCGGGATGCACCCGATGATGGCGTCGACGATAATCTGGCTCATCTTGGCCTTTTCGTTGAACCCTCCCTGCACCAGGCCCCAGAGCCACTGCCCTGCCTCGACGGACATGGACTTGAAGTCGGCTTCGCTGATATTTTCCGGGGCGCTCATGCTTTATCCCCTTTCGCGGCTTCACGCGCCTTGGCCTCGGCTTTCCCGGCTTCCGCTTTCATGTCTGCGGCGTATTTGTTGATAAGGCCTTTAATGCGGGATTTGACGGAGCCAAAATTCGGGTTGGCCGTTTTGTCTTTCAGTTCCCATTTCGATGGCATCTGCCCGTAGGTGACGGTGGCCGCTCCCGCTAGGGGCGGCACTTTCACGCGGGCGCGGCCTTGGGAGTCCAAGTTCCCTTTTATGACGCCGCCGCTGGAGAGTTCGATTACGTAAGGCGCCCCCGCCACAGGTTCGTTGTCGTGGTAGTTGTGCTCTAAAAAAATCTCGTCCGGCGCAATTTCGCCGACGGGCATCTTGGGGAAATCGACGCTCATGCTGGCCGGCCCGCCGCCCCGCTGCCCCGCGCTCTTGAACAGGAGCCGGCCGGGGCAGTGGATGTCGATGTTGCCGTCTTTCATGCGGATGTACGCGCCCGCGCAGTTCAGCAGCAGTTCTTCCCGGGCGGCGGCAAGCAGTTGCTTTTTGTTGGCGGTGAGCCGCACGTTCTGGTCGCCCACGACCTCCACGTCCCCGCCCTGGGCCTGGAACTGGGCGTGGCCCTTGGCCGTGATGAGCTTGAGGTTCACCTTGTCGGCGATGCCGTGCACGAACAGGCTGATTTTTTT
>JAIRPB010000030.1 GCA_031257305.1 Azoarcus sp. | reverse complement strand
GCAGTGCATGCCTTGCGCGTTGCGGGAATTGATGTGCGTGTGCGCAGTTTTGAGGAACAGTCTGTGTCTGCAAGCCGTGAAGGCGGCGACGCCCGCGCCTGCGCGTTTATTGAACTCGCCGACGCAAATGGGGGCGAATGTTATGGTGCCGGCATGGATGAGAATATTGTGACAGCCTCCATCCGTGCGTTAGTGAGCGGGGTGAACAGGCTAGGCGAGCGGGGCAGAGGGTAGGGGGAGCGCGTGGATTTCAACGCTTACGCCCAACCCGCTGCCTGCCGTGCGGCAACAATTTCGTCTCGAATGATGCGGTAGTGCTCAAGCCGGATACCCGAAAGCGTTCCGGCTTGAGCCTCTGCACGTAACGCACAGCCGGGTTCGTCGCTGTGGCGGCAGTTGCGGAAGCGGCATTGCCCAAGCCAAGGGCGGAACTCGATAAACGCGGCGTCCAGCGCGGAGGGGTCGATATGCGCTAGGCCAAACGCCTGTAAGCCGGGGCTGTCGATGAGCCAGCCGTTGCCGTGTGGGTAAAGGCGGGTGAGCGTGGTGGTGTGGGTCCCGCTGTTGAGCGAGGCGGAAATTTTGCCGACGGTGGCGGCGGCTTCCGGGATGAGGGCGTTGATAAGCGTGGATTTGCCCATGCCGGATTGCCCTACCAGCACGGCTTTTGCGTTTTCTAGCCAAGGTTTGAGTTCCGCCGCGCCGGAACGCGCCGAGATTTCAATAACCGGGTAGCCGAGCGTGGCGAAAATGTTGAGCTTCTCAAGCGCCTGCGGTAAATCGGCAGTGAGATCTATTTTGTTGAGAACGATGATGGCCGGTATGTGTTCGCTTTCTGCTGCGGCAAGGCAGCGCGAAATTAGGAGTTCAGAGAATGTGGGTTCCGTCGCGGTGACAATGACAATTAGATTGAGATTGGCGGCGAGGCGTTTTTGCCGGAACGCATCGGAGCGCCACAGCAGATTTTGGCGCGGGTGTAGCGTTTCGATAACGCCTTGCCCACTGCCTGTGGGGATGATGCCTACTTCGTCACCGCAGGCATAATCATTTCTTTTGCCCCGTGTATGGCACAGCACAACGCCGTTGGCGACGCGGACTTCAAAATGGCGCCCAAACGCGGCGGTGACAATCCCTGCTGTGAGGGCAGGCGCGGGTATCTCTGTACGCAGGGGGGAGGAACGGCGGGAATGTGTCACAATCGCAACTTTTGCCGGAAAGAGTCGGCTGTTTGTGGGAAATAAAAAATTATGGCACAGGACGCAAATCACCTGATTTGGCTTGACTTAGAGATGACCGGGCTTGAGCCGGAGCGGGACCGCATTATCGAAATCGGGCTTGTCGTCACAAGCAGCGCGCTCGAAATCGTGGCTGAAGCGCCGGTGATTGCCGTGCACCAGCCCGACTCGGTACTGGAAGCAATGGATGACTGGAACAAGAAAACCCACGGCCGTAGCGGTTTGGTTGAGCGTGTCCGTGCGTCGGCCATTTCCGAGGCACAGGCCGAAGAAACGATGGTGTCATTTCTGGAACAATGGGTTCCCAAGGGCATCTCCCCGATGTGCGGCAATACCGTGGGGCAGGACCGCCGCTTTTTGGTCCGGTATATGCCCCGGTTTGAAGCATGGTTTCATTACCGCAACCTTGATGTTTCCACGCTTAAAGAACTTGCCAAGCGTTGGAACCCGGAAGTCTATAAAGGCGTGAAAAAAGAGGGCGCACATACGGCCCTTGCTGACGTGATGGAGTCGATTGAAGAACTGCGTTTTTACCGGGACACTTTCTTGCGGCTCCCGCCCAAGGAAATAATTCCCGGTTAATTGAAATGACTAATACATCACGGAACACGGCAACATCGCTTTTGAAAACGAGGACTTAAACGGATTGTTTTTTATACAATTGACCGCTTACACTTCATCCCAAGCCCAAAGAGACCTTTCCCATGCCGCTTATTGCCTCTTCTATTCCCGGCCGTATCCGCATCCGCCACAAAACGCTTGCGCAGGCCCAGCACAGCGAACACCTTCGTGCCACATTGCTTTCTCTGGAGGGCGTCTCCAGTGTGGAAGCTAATGTTTCCGCCTCTTCGCTCATCGTGCGTTACGACGCCGCGGCCGTGCCCGCCGAAGAAATGGAAAGCGCCGTGGAGGAAATCGTCCAAGCCACGCTTGATGCCGTGCGCGGTAAACGCGGTACAGACATGGCGCTTAACCGCGCCGCTAAGTACACCATGCTGTTCAGCCTTGCCGCCGCGCTCGCCTTAGCGGCCAAAGGCGCGCGACGCGGCCATGTAATTGCTGGCGGCTTGTTTGTTGCCGGTTTAGGGGCGCATCTTTACTTTCACCGCCATAAAATCCTTGGCTGAAACCACGGAGCGGCCCAACTTGAATACCACTGAATTCCTGCAACACACCGCCCGTCTGGCGGTGATTGCGCATCATATTCCGGGGCGGATACGGCTCAAACTAAACGAGAGCGCGGAAAATTTGCCTAACCTCCGGCATCAGGGCATTGAAGCCGGCCGGTTCTGCAATATGCTTGTTAAATTAAAAGGCATCCGCCGCGTCAACGTGAACAGGCTTGCCCGTTCTGTGACGGTGGAGTATGACAACCAGACGATTCCCGACCAGGCTTGGCGCGATTTATGGGTAAATCCTTCCTCGCCAGAAGCCGCCGCGTTGATAAACCGTTTGCGGGACGAATGCCCGCAACTCACTGACTAAAGGAGAAACCACATGTTTCCAGTCCTTCCTTTCGTAGCCGGCGTACTCGTTGGCGCTTCCGCGTTAAGCGTTGCCCGCAAAACCAAATTTAGCCCGCGTGTGAGCGAAACGGCCACTAAGGCACGGCAAAAACTTCGCCAGACAGCACTGGCTAGTCTGGATGCCGTCCATCAGTCGACCGGGCAATGGCGTGACCGGCTCGCCACCGGCGGCTCATGCGGCTGTGGCTCAAAAGAAGCGCAACCAGATACCCCTGAACAACCTGCGGTAGAAACCCCCTCCCGCAAACCCCGTGGGAAAAAGGCTGAAGAATGAAGCTCAAGAAAAGAAAACAGAGGAAATCCCTGTCCCTCTCGCCGCGTAATTTCACAAACGACTTTGTGCGCGGAACATTGGCAAGCGGCATCGTGGCTGTTATTGCGCAGAAAAACCGCGTGAACCGCTCCGTTGCCCGTGCGGCGCTGCAAAGCGGCGTGGCTCTGGCCGGGGTAACTATTGCCGCAGATGCCCTGCAACAGCGTTGCTACTTTCGGGCGTTGCTGGCCGCGGCGGGCGCAACCGCCGGGGTGTATGCGCTACAGCAATTGCTGCCCGAAAAACCCGCCCTCGATGCCTAACTGGCTAATTTGATTTAGAGGAGAATTTCCATGAGCAAGAAAAAAGATAAAAAGGCCCGCAAGAGCCGCGCAAACAGTGCAACAGCCCCCGGCGCAACAACGGCGTCGCCCGGGCTTTTCAGTAATTTGGGGACATGGTTGCGCAAGCATCCGTCCGAACAATTCCTGTACGGGGCACTTTTGGGGGCGGCCGCCGCATATGTTCTCTCGAATGAAGAATTGCGCGGAAAAATCCTAAAAGGCGGCATTGGGCTATACGGCAAAATCGCAGGTAACTTTGCGGAACTGCGCGAACAGATGGCAGACATCAAAGCGGAACTCGAAGCGGAAAAAATCTTGGGTAGCGATTAGGCATGACAGCCCCGCCCACCGCCCGCATTCCTCCCGGCCTGTTCCTGTCGCTCAAAGCCGTCCATCAGGTTCCGGGACGAGTGCGTTTCCGGTATGCCGCTGTGGTTGATTTGTCTGCGGAAGAAGCGGCGCTCTCGCGCCATATCGCCAGCTTGTCTGGCGTACTGGATGTGCGTCTCGCACCCCGTGCCTGTTCGTTGGCGATTTGTTATAGCCCCGATATTACAAATGTCCCGCAATTACAATCGCATCTTCTGGCGCTAACGCTGCCTAACGAAAAGCCCTCCATCGCCCGCGCAAAAGCCCCTAGCAAAAGCAACTCCGCACGTTCCCGTTTTGGCGTTATAGGCGGCAGCCTTGCCCTGCTCTTAGCGGGCGCGGCACTGCCTGCCAGCGTGCGTTTGATTGCGGCAACGGGATTCGCGCTGCCCACGCTTGCCAAAGGTCTGCAAGATTTACGCGATAACAACGGCGTGACTTCCCATGTGCTAGAAGCGGCCGCCGTAGGCATTTCCCTGTTGCGGCAAGATATTACATCGGCATCTGCGACGGTGTTTATGCTGGGCTTGGGCGAACATCTGGAAGAGTCCATCGTCCGCCGCTCCGATGAACTCCTCAAATACCTGCTCAACCCGCTAGACAAAGAGGTTTGGGTTGAGCGTGAAGGCGTCGAAATCTCCATTCCCGCTGATGACGTTCGCGTGGGCGACACCGTAATTGTCGGGATGGGCGCGGTGATACCGGTAGACGGGACCGTGCTATCGGGCGAAGCCCTTGTCAACGAAGCCGCCATGACAGGCGAAAGCCTTCCCGTAATGAAAGCCCGTGGCAACCCGGCGCTTTCCGGTACGCATGTAGAAGAAGGGCGGTTGCGTATCTATGCCGAACATGTTGGCGTCCAAACCGCTGTCGCCCGCATTGCCGAATATGTTGAACACTCATTGGCCGCGAAAAGTACCACGCAGTTAGACGCCGCCCGCTTAGCCGACAAACTTGTTCCCATGATTCTGGCGCTGGCAGGCACCACCTACGCGCTAACGGGAACTTGGCAACGCGCCGCCGCCGTATTGCAAGCCGATTATGCCTGCGCCCTAAAACTGGCTACGCCCGTTGCGTTCAAATCCATCATGTACAAAGCGGGGAAAAACGGCATCCTTGTGAAAGGCGCCGATGCGCTCGAACGTCTGGCTGAAGCCGACACCTTTGTATTCGATAAAACCGGCACCCTGACTTCCGGTACGCTGACCGTCACGGATTCCATCGTTTTTGACGACACGTACAGCGCCGAAGAACTCATCTGCCTGGCCGCTTCAGTGGAAGAACACTACTTTCACCCGATGGCAATGGCCGTTGTTGAGGCGGCAAGAGTGACCAACGGGCGGCATTTTGACCATAAAGATGTTGAATTTATCGTTGCGCACGGCGTGGCCAGCATCATCGATGGCCAGCGCGTAGTCGTTGGCTCGCGCCACTTTATTGAGGACGACGAGGGCATCGACCTCTCCGCATGCAGTGCCACGGTTGACCGTCTCTACCGCGAAGGCAAAACCCTGCTTTACATCGGGTTTGGCGGAAAACTGCTCGGCGTACTGGTACTGCGCGACACCCTGCGCCCAGAAAGCGCGGATGTCATCCGCCGTCTGCGTAAGCTCGGCGTCAAAAAAATCGTCATGCTCACAGGCGACCACGCCGACCGCGCCGCCCAATTCGCCAAGCAACTTGGCATCGACGAATTTCACGCTGACCTCCTGCCCGAAGATAAAGCCGCTGTAATCAAAACGTTAAAAGAACAAGGCGCACGGCTGGCCTTTATTGGCGACGGCGTCAACGATGCCCCCGCCTTGGTAGGCGCGCACGTTGGCATCGCCATGCAGAAAGGCGCCGACGTAGCGCGGCTCACTGCCGACATCACCCTTCTGGAAGACAACATCGCCCGCGTTGCCGACGCCCGCGCGCTGGCGCTTACCGCGCTAGAACGTGTCTCGGTCAACTACAAACTCACCGTAGGGCTAAACACCGCCATCCTCGCCGCCGCCGCCCTAGGTTTGCTAACCCCCGTCGCCACAAGCGTACTGCATAACAGCAGCACGATAGGAATTTTGCTGAATGCGATGAGGCGGTAGGGGGAATAGGAAGGGCATATGGATACCATTGACTTTAGAATTGAACATTTCAAAAAGAAGCCCGTGATATTGTCTCAATATATATTATCGATAAAAATTTGGTGGATATTTTTGAAATTATATAAACTAAGATTTCCAAATTTACCAAACAATATATTAGCGGATATTTTTAATATTACTGACTTAGATTGTAGCTGCCACAATGAAGGCTGTTGGCCATTTTTAATAAAAATTCAAATCCGCGACAATATGGTTACTTGGGGCGACTATGAGCAGTCACATAGAGCAAGGAATTCGGCATCGGGATTTTGGGATTATTCTGATTTAAGAAAATTTGAATTTGATTATCTTGACTATAAAAATAAATTGAAAATATTATCAGTACAGATTTCTGATAGACTTGCACACTACGGACTCTTATAAGAATACGAATATGAAAAATTCAAAAAAAGAAGAATTTTATGAAAATATCGACCACCAACAAAATCATTCACACAACGTTTCTAAGCGTTTTTACAAGCGGAATATCCGAAAACTCTTACGGTAGCTACAGTGGCATACCTGCACACTTATAACTAAGTGATTGCCTGAATGCCTCGGCTATGCCGTTCCTTAGATGATGCAAAGAGGCCAGAACATTCAGTGCGGACGGTACATGAATCACAAGTACCAACGTAGATATTTTTGTAATCAGAAATGCTCTGACGAGCAAAAGAACGCAATTCTGGCGGGACGATGCAGAGTGGCAAGTTATATATTGAAAAGGGTACGCCACGATAATGCAAATGTTTTGCGGCTTCAATAAGTTCTTTTTGATAATCGACAGGATCGATCCAAAGCAATTCCCAATTTTTCTTCACATACCCCATATGTTCTAATCCCATAAGGGCAACGTGGCAGACAAATGGAAAATTACGATAAATAAAATTCATCAAATGAACTAAACGAGGAATGGAGAGTTTATGTAAGACCACTCGAATTTCCACTGTTAATCCAGAGCGTGCTGCATTGTAGAGGCCAAACACCGTCTGCTGAAAAGCACCTCTTATTTGTACGATCCAGTCATGTAGGGAGGGGGTATCGGCATACAACGGAATCGCAGTCAAAAATTCTTTAGGGGCTGATTCTGCTAAGGATCGGGTAAACACGATGTCTTGAAACCGCCGGCCATTTGTCAGCATAGTCACAGGTGTGTCGGGAAAACGGCCTGAAATAGCGGACAAAATATCCACAAGCCCATCTCCGAGTAAGGTTGGCTCGCCGCCGCTGATTCCGAGGTGACTTGGAGGCTCTCGAATTAAACTTAGTAATTCATGGTGTTCTTTTACAAGTGAAGGTATATGGTCATCCGTTGGTGGTTGCGAGCACATTAAACAATTGCTGTTACATTGCCCGGTTGCAAATATCGTGTTGAACCGTGATTCTGGTCGATACAAAGTATGGATTCGACCAGTCGGTGATATGGCAACAATCGATCCTTCGCTTATGGTCGATAAATTGGGAACACCGAGTAATAAAGGAACACTGTCTATATTATCAAGCGTGTCCGGTGATTGTAGGATAGCTGCATAACCTTGCAAATCAGATAGATGTAATCCATCATTTCCTGAATGCAAGGACAAAACCGTCCGAACACCGGGTGTAATGGGTGTGCCAGGGTAAGCTACACGAGCAAGAAATCTTTCGGTAATCCCTTGTGCCTTTGCCGCGATGCGATGCAACGGGATGGTATATTCCATAATCAACTACCGAGTAAGTTTCAGACGTTCGACGCTTTCGCGCCTGATCCATGCCCAGAAGATTCGTTTCAAATCATCATCTGCTTTTGCAAGGCTGTGCATCAAATATTCAATGATAGGTTTGTTACGATGGCAAAAACTTCTCGGATCTGCGCGATTACCATAAGGGTCGCCTTGAGTACGATAATTGCGTACAGGATCTGCCCCGCAATAGGGTTGAAATGCACAATCGCTGCATCCGGCTAAAGATTCAGAACAAGATGCGACAGAAATAGTTTGCATAGCCTCCCCAAAAAAAATCTCGTCGTAGGAGTTTTCAATGACGTTGCCGATCCGGAATGCTGGGTCTCCGGCTTCTGCAAGCATTCGTGCCTCGTCGGACACATAAACTTCACCATCATGATTGTAAAGACAGACACCAAACCCCGCTCCCGCCGGAGATTGAAGATCAACAAAATTTATAGGCCACGGAGTTTGTGCTTTTGTGAGAATCATAGTAGCGAAAGCCTCAGAAAAAGTTCGGCCCTGACGATTGATTTCAATAATGTATTCAAAGATTTTTTTGTAAAAAACAAAAAACTCTGTAGATGAGGAGGCTATTCCGGCAGCACTCTTAATCGCAAAACCATATGGGTTTAATTCACGGACAAAAATCGACCCCATATCCATACGTAGATATTCATCCACGATTTCTCTAGCGTAACCGAGACTGGTACGGGTCGTGGTCATTAATGCGGATACGGCTTCCATTCCTAGTGCTTCTTGGGCACGGCGTATATTGCGTGTAACCACCTCATGGGAAGATTTTCCAATTCCAAATGGACGATTACGATCATGAAGATTTTTCGGTCCGTCAAGGGACGTAGAGATAATAATTCCTTCACTCAAACACCAATCAAGATGTTTGTCTTCTAACAATAAAAGATTGCTGCATAGAACATAATCAATATGCTTGCCAATCCTCTTATTTAGTTCTTTTGTTTGTTTAACGGCATTTTGTAAAATATCGAATCGAAGCAAAGGTTCTCCACCTTGAAATTCCATTGTGATATTATCTGACGGAGAAGCAAGCATTAACTTAATAGAGCGTTCAAGCACTTCTTCGGACATATCAAAACTACCCGCATCAGCACATTCTCCTTGACGCGAAACCTGACAGTATGGGCAAGATTGATTGCAACGCAGAGTCGTGACAAAAATATGAAGTTTTGTAAACCCATCCAGAAAAGATTTTTTAGTAAAGAGCTTTGAAGATAATAATTCATGCCCCCAATCTCCTGAATCGTCTTTTAGAATTTGGCGAGCCAGCAAATTTTGATATGTTTCTGAAATAGGATTAAGTTTTCCTTGAACAAAATTTTCAAACTCATGGGATGGTAATAAAACGTATTCTCCTGCAAGGCTACTAATAAAAACAAGTTCATCTGTTAAACGCTCAAACCGAAAAGGCATTAATGAATAACCGGACGATGGTCGAAAATATTCTTGGGTTAGATAAATTGCTTCGTTCATTTGAATTTTCCTAATCGCTTTGTAAAACTGTTTCCACAGACTTATCCAAAGCGTAATTAAGAAAACTTAACACTACTTCTCGCGCATTATTCTCATGAACAGGCAAAACTGTTATAGCAAATCGCACTATATTAGTAGTAACTGGTTGTATTCGGACGATACAGTAGTCTTTGTATGCTAAGCGGGCGGCATAAATAGCGTCACGCGGGTAAAGTGACATGTCGACCGTGCGATAGAATTCCATTATGACTGCAGATTTTGATCTAGACGACCGCGTCCGGCAGCAAAGGCTTTTTCAAGCAGAATATCCCGCTCATCAGTCGTTTCGTGCAGAACAATTTGTCTTGTCTGTTGGTCAATGAGGGCGTTGCAGAATTCCCTAGCTAATTGCTCCAAATCCACTCCCTCGGATTTCTTACGAATTTCAACACATATATCATCACTACCTTCTTTTCTGCTTAGAAAAAGGTAGCCACGCTCTGTTGTCCAATAGGCCGTTTTGAAAATTGCGGCCTTGTCATACAAATTTGTATCAACAGTCACTTGGACTGCCTGCCCCAACTCATCGTTGGAAACGACAAGGCCAGCGAACGCACTTGACATGGATGGTATGTGTGTCATTAACGGCTTGAATAATGTGAATGGTGAGAACTGTGGGAACTGTGGGAACTGTGGGAACTGTGAGAACTGTGGGAGTAATGGGATTGATGCCAAGCCGTTTGGGTTGTGCCTTCTGTTTGATTAGGTACCAAAAGAACGGGGGCAACACTCTCTGCCTGAGTGGTAGTGGACAATTGCGAAATCGGTTGAGTGATGGCTACGGCTTGTTCAGAAACCAAGGATGATGTAGCAATGACGCTACCAATAGCGATACCAGCTATGGCTTTTCGCATTTTTTCGGTTTTGGTATGAACAGAAACGAAATTTTTTTTGACTTTCGGCATGATGCTCATGATCGGTCTCCTTGACCAAGAAAAGAAAGCTAACTCTGTTTCATCACAGTTTTTACTTCCGTGTAATAAGACACATTGTTACTGCGAAATATGTCACACATAAACGCATTAGATGAGTTGCTGTGGTCATCTGTAAACGTGTGGGCAAAAACGCGGTCGCCGGAATGTCTGTGTTTTTTGCTAAGGGTGCGATGCCCACATCGCCTAGTCTTTCTGAAATTCTTGCGTATGCAGGGCCAAAATGAGAGTACGGAGAGCCTTTCTTTCATCAGGGGGCAACTCCAAAAAGGCTTGTAACACCTCACGTTCTGAACTGTTCATCGCTTCTTCCCAGCGTTGCCGCCGTATGGGTACTGCAATCTTAGGCGTGTCGCCGAAACGCAGCACCTGAGGCTCTATCTGCAACCATTCCGAAAGCACTTGCAGTTTGTCCTGCGCCGGAATCGCCTCGCCGCAAAGCCAGCGCCGCACTGCCTGTACCGTGACCGGGCGCCCCCAGTAGCGCGTATTGAACTCCCGTTCCAGCACGACGGGACGAGCTGGTACGCCCGCGTCTTGCAGGGCGCGTTTCAAACGGATGCTGAATTCTTGTTTTTCGTCCATGAACAAAAAGTTAAATATTTATGCAACAAATGAAATCCGTCTGTTCATTTAATGTAAACTTCCGGTTCATTTTTTGTGTTTATGTGAAATAGCTATGACCCTCTTAGGTTTTCCCGTTGAGACCTTGCTGATTTTTCTGTCCGCAGTGGCTGTATCAGTCTGGCTTGACCTATTCGCGCATAAGCGAAGCACTGAAATCACCCTGGCAGACGCCACACGCTGGTCGTTGTTCTGGGTTGTTTTGGCTCTGTCGTTCTATGGCTATTTGTGGTGGCGCGTTGGCCCGGAAAAGGCAGACCTCTATCTAGCGGGTTATGCGCTGGAAAAGTCTCTATCCGTGGATAACCTTATGGTGTTTATGGCAATTTTTGCCTCTTTCAGCATCAAGGGCATCTTGCAACACCGCATTCTCTACTACGGCATCATCGGCGCGCTTGTTTTCCGAGCCGTGTTCGTGATGATTGGCACTGGCCTCTTTCACGCCAGCCCCTGGGTCGGTTTCCTCTTTGCCGCATTCGTCATCTGGAGCGCCGTCAAGATGCTGCAACAGTCCGGTGAGGATGACGAAGATGTTGAAGACTACGCGCA
>JAIRPB010000004.1 GCA_031257305.1 Azoarcus sp. | reverse complement strand
CCGCCGCCTTTCCAAGCTAAATACTGCCCGCCCAAAAAACTGGCCGCCCGCGTCGCCAGCTTGCCGCGCCCGTTGATTTTTACCAACGGCTGTTTCGACATCCTCCATCGCGGGCACGTTACGTATCTTGCCCGCGCAAAGGCGCTAGGCGCTTCGCTGCTGGTGGCGCTCAACAGCGACGATTCGGTGAGAAAGCTCGCCAAAGGCGCAGATAGGCCGCTCAACCCGCTAGAGGACCGCATGGCGCTCATCGCCGCGCTGGAGAGTGTCGACCTTGTCACTTGGTTTGATGAGGACACGCCGCTGGCCAGCATCATCCAAGCGCGTCCCGATGTGCTGGCAAAAGGCGGCGACTGGCCCGTAGATGCCATTGTCGGTGCCATTGAGGTTCGCGGATGGGGCGGGAGCGTCCATTCAATCCCGTTTGAAGTAGAACGCTCAACGACCGCGCTCGTTAAACGTATCCGCGCGCTTAAACCGAACGACTCCGAATGACTCACGGCGCACACAGCATCCTAGAACGGGTGTTTGGCTACACCACTTTCCGGGGCGAACAACAAACCATCATTGAACATGTCGCCGCCGGGGGGGATGCGCTGGTGCTCATGCCCACGGGCAGCGGGAAATCGCTGTGCTATCAGATTCCGGCGCTGATACGGCCTGGGACGGCCATCGTGGTGTCGCCTCTTATCGCGCTCATGCACAACCAAGTCAGCGCGCTTCGGGAAGCCGGCGTTGCGGCGGAATACCTCAATTCCAGCCTCACACTTGAATCCGCACGGGATACCGAGCAAGCACTGCGCTCGGGAAGCCTAGACTTGCTCTATGTTGCGCCGGAGCGCCTCATGACGCCCCGGTTTCTGGATTTGCTCGACCATCTGCGCGATACCGGGCGTCTGGCGCTATTTGCTATCGACGAGGCTCATTGCGTCTCGCAATGGGGGCACGATTTCCGCCCGGAATATCTGCAATTATCCATCTTGCCAGAACGCTATCCGGCTATCCCGCGCATCGCGCTCACGGCCACGGCCGACCGGCAGACACGCGAGGAAATCATCCAGCGGCTACACCTAGGCCGTGCGCGGTGTTTCGTTTCTAGCTTTGACCGCCCTAACATCCATTACACCATCGTCGAAAAAAACGACCCGCGCCGCCAGTTGCTCAACTTCATCCGCGGTGAAATCCATACGCAATTTTCGCGGTCAGCGGGCATTATTTATTGCCTGTCACGGCGCAAAGTCGAAGACACAGCGGAGTGGCTTTCAAAACAGGGCATCGCCGCCCTGCCCTACCACGCCGGGATGCCCGCCGAAATACGGATGGCGCACCAAAACCGTTTTTTGCGGGAAGACGGACTCATTATGGTGGCCACAATTGCGTTTGGCATGGGCATCGACAAACCGGACGTGCGTTTTGTCGCGCATCTGGACATGCCCCGCTCAATTGAGGGCTATTACCAAGAAACAGGCCGGGCCGGCCGGGACGGCTTGCCCGCACGGGCTTGGATGGCATGGGGTGCGGGAGATGTCGTCCAGCAGCGCCGGATGATTGATTCGGCCGACGGCGATGTGGGCATGGATTACGAAACCTATCGGCGGCTGGCCCGTAACCGGCTTGATGCTCTCGTGGGCCTGGCAGAAGCAACCACTTGCCGCCGCCAGCGGCTGCTGGCCTATTTTGGCGAAGAGGCTCCGCCCTGCGGCCATTGCGACAACTGCAATGAGCCGCCCAAGACTTGGGACGCCACCCTCGCCGCACGAAAAGCGTTGTCCTGCGTCTACCGCACGGGCCAGCATTACGGGGCGGGGCATCTCATCGACGTGCTGCGCGGTGAGCGCACTGAAAAGGTACTCGACAGAGGGCACGAACAATTAAGCACTTTCGGCATTGGCGGGGATTTGGACGAGAATCACTGGCGCATGGTTTTCCGCCAGCTCGTGGCGCATGAATTTGTTCAAGTTGACCACGAACGCTATAACGCGCTGGCCCTCACCGAAACCGCCCGCCCGCTATTGCGGGGCGAAGCGGCATTCACCATCCGCCTGCCCTCTGAAACAAAGCGCCCCCCCAAAAGGCAACGCAAGAGCCTTCCCAAAGAGATTCCCGCCGGCATCCCCACCACGCTTTTCGAGCGCCTGCGCGTCTGGCGGGCTGAAACCGCCCAAACGCGCAATGTCCCTGCCTACGTTATTTTTCACGACACCACGCTACGCGACATCGCTATCACCCGCCCGCAAACTTTGGATGACTTGCGCCAAGTCACCGGCGTTGGCGAACGCAAACTAGAGGCTTATGGCGCGGAACTGCTGCGGGTTGTCGCGGATAGCCGTTAAACAGTTTGCGGGCGCGGCAAGCCTTGCCTTTGTGCCGACAAAACCCACTCCCGAAAAATACCTGTCCCAATAGAAATAGTTTATTCAAGCGAGTAAGATGATTCGGTTCGCACCTTAGCTTTGCTCTGAAATACGCAACAGCTTTAGTGCGCATCAACACTTTGTTGGAGAGAACATCATGTTCAAACACAAGCAACTCGCCGCGCTCTTGCTAACGCTCGGTTCCCTGTCGGTATCCGCTGCACCTCCTACTGGTTCACTCGACCCGTTTCTGCCCAGTTTGTCTGACGGTTACGAGCCGACTTTTGGTGGCGACTTTTACATCGTGAATCAGGCCGCTCCCGTCGAATTATCGTTTCTGCATGGTAGCGCCGGTTGGAGCTTCGTTATCTCGGTAGCCTCGCTGGATAGCAATAAAAATATCATCAGCAATTGGGAAAGCATTCTCAACAAAAACGAGCAAGGCTACAACAACCCAAACTATGGTCTTGACCACATCATCTATACCCCAACCGCCGGAGCCACAGGGCTTCTCTTCAAAATTGATGTGAATTCCACAGGTAATACCTTCTACAGCGGCTCCGCAATAAACACTGCCGATGACTTTTCCCACGTGCTGGCGTACTACGGTTACGGTCCCGAAGGGCAGACAATCATCGCGTTCGAGGATGGCGGCAACACGGGTTTTAACGACGCGATATTTTATGTGAGCAACGTGCAGAGCGTCCCCGTACCTGAACCCGAAACTTGGGCCATGTTGCTGGTGGGGCTAGGTATCGTAGGCGCGGTTACGCAACGGCGAAAGCACAAATAGAAACAGTTTGCTACTTGCCAGAAAAAAGCCCCTGAAAATCTTCAGGGGCTTTTTAGTAAAACGTGCAATGTTTTTCTTTACGCTACTGGCACGGATTTTTTTAACTGGCTATTTCCGGTGCTTCGTCAGGCAGTGCGGCCCCTTCTTCCGGGCGGTCAAGCAATTCAACATATGCCATCGGCGCGTTGTCGCCCACGCGGAAACCGCATTTCAGGATGCGCAGGTAGCCGCCGGGACGGGTGGCATAGCGCGGCCCTAGTACGTTGAAAATTTTGACGACAATCTCGCGGTCACGCAGACGGTTGAACGCTAGACGGCGGTTGGCGACGGTGGCTGTTTTGCCGAGCGTAATGAGCGGCTCGACAACCCGGCGCAATTCTTTTGCTTTGGGCAGCGTTGTTTTGATGGCCTCGTGGCGCAACAGGGAGTTGGCCATGTTGCGGAGCATGGCTAAACGGTGGCTGGTTGTCCGGTTTAGCTTGCGATAACCATTGCGGTGACGCATCTTGTTTTTCCTCAGTGATTTCCGGCAAGTCCCTTAACCGAGCCTATCTAGCCCGGCCGGTGGCCAGTTTTCTAATTTCATTCCAAGCGTCAGCCCTCGGGTGGCCAGCACTTCCTTGATTTCATTGAGCGACTTGCGGCCCAGATTCGGCGTTTTGAGCAACTCCGTTTCCGTGCGCTGGATTAAGTCACCGATGTAGTAGATGTTTTCTGCCTTCAGGCAATTGGCAGAACGCACCGTCAGTTCAAGGTCATCGACCAAGCGCAGTAGCACGGGGTCAACGACGATGTCGTTTTTGACGGGGACATCCACACGGGTATCTTGCAAGTCGGCAAATACCGCAAGCTGGTCTACCAGTACGCGGGCGGCGTAGCAGATAGCTTCTTCGGGGTCGACCGCGCCGTTGGTCTCGATGTCGATAACCAGACGGTCAAGGTCAGTGCGCTGTTCAACGCGGGCACTCTCAACCGTATAGCTAACGCGGCGCACCGGGCTAAACGAGGCATCAAGCATGATTTTGCCAATGCCTTTGTGCTCGTTGCTGATGGGGCGGGCAGTGCCCGGCACATAACCACGGCCTTCTTCAACTTTAATCTGCATGGAAAGCTGGCCACCCGGCGCAAGGTGCGCAATCACATGCTCTGGGTTGATGATATCGACGCCGTGGTCCGTTTGGATGTCGGCGGCTGTCACCGAGCCTTCCCCGCTCTTCGACAAGTGCAGTGTGACTTCTCCACGGCTGTGGAGCTTAAACACGACGCCCTTGAGGTTAAGCAGCAGGTCGACGATGTCTTCGCGCATGCCGTCGAGCGTTGAATACTCGTGCAACACGCCATCAATCGACACCTCCGTTGCAGCATGCCCCGGCAGGGATGAAAGGAGGATGCGGCGCAGCGCGTTTCCTAGGGTATGCCCGAAACCACGCTCGAACGGCTCCATCGTCACCCGAGCTTGGACTTGGGAGATACTTTGCACGTCGATGATGCGAGGTTTCAATAACTCATTGCTTTGCATCAACATTTCCTCAAAACCAGAAACTCGCCTCCCGGATTAGCGGGAGTACAGTTCCACAACCAAACCTTCGTTAATTGTGGGCGGTAGTTCGTCACGTGACGGGTACGCCTTGAAAGTGCCTTTGCCAGACTTGACATCGACCTCAACCCAAGCCGGGAAGCCCCGCGATTCGTTGGAACCCAATGAAGCCTTGACCCGCAACGAAGCGCGCGCGCCTTCGGTTAGCTGGACAACATCGCCCGGACGCACTAAATAGGACGGGATGTTGACGCGCTTGCCGTTGACCAGAACGCCATTGTGGCGGACAACCTGACGGGCTTCGGCACGCGAACCGCCAAACCCCATGCGATAGGCAACGGAATCGAGACGGCCTTCCAACAATTGCAACAGGTTTTCACCCGTCTGCCCCCGGCGGCGGGCCGCTTCGGTATAGATGCGGCGGAACTGGCGTTCAAGTACGCCGTAAGTGCGGCGGATTTTTTGTTTTTCGCGCAATTGTTCGCCATAGCCCGACAGGCGTTGGCCGGAACGCTGGCCGTGCTGGCCGGGCGCGTAGGCATGGTGCTCAAGGGCGCATTTGTTGGTGAAACATCTTTCTGCCTTCAAAAACAGTTTTTCGCCTTCTCGGCGACACTGGCGGCATTTCGGGTCGAGGTTACGAGCCACGTTTTACTCCTAGTCGTCAGATACGCCGCTTTTTCGGCGGACGGCAACCGTTATGCGGAATGGGGGTGATGTCAGTGATGCTGGCGATGCGTATCCCTAGGGCATTGAGCGCCCTGACGGCAGATTCACGGCCCGGTCCGGGGCCTTTAATACGCACTTCAAGATTTTTAATGCCACAGTCCTGCGCGACCTTGCCTGCGGCTTCAGCGGCCACCTGGGCGGCAAACGGGGTGCTCTTACGCGACCCTTTGAAGCCCGCGCCGCCGGAAGTGGCCCATGAGAGCGCATTTCCCTGACGGTCGGTAATGGTGATGATGGTGTTGTTGAAGCTGGCATGAACGTGCGCAATACCTTCAGCGACGTTCTTTTTAATCTTCTTGCGAACTTTGGTTGTGGGTTTAGCCATGAGTTACATGTCCTGTTATTTCTTGCCAGCAATCGCTTTACGCGGTCCCTTGCGGGTGCGGGCATTGGTGCGGGTACGCTGGCCACGGACTGGCAGGCCACGGCGATGACGGACGCCACGGTAACAGCCCAAGTCCATCAGCCGCTTAATGCTCATGGTCACTTCGCGGCGCAGGTCGCCTTCAACAGCAAAGCGGCCGACCTCCTCGCGCAGTCTCTCCATATCCGATTCAGTCAGGTCTTTGATTTTCGCCGAACGCAGGACGCCGGCGGCATCACAAATCTTCTGCGCCCGCGAACGGCCTATCCCATAGATAGCGGTGAGCGCAATCTCGGCATGCTTGTGGTTTGGGATATTCACCCCGGCAATACGTGCCATCCGTTTACCTCGAAACTTTCAAAATGCGAAACCCTAGATTCTAATCCAGCCAGACGTTAGGAATCAACCCTGACGCTGTTTGTGGCGTGGATCAACGCAGATAACCCTCACGACGCCTTTGCGCCGGACGATTTTGCAATGACGGCAGAGCCGTTTGACGGAAGCCTGAACTCTCATAATCTTTGCTCCTTTTGTTTCTTGAGTTCTGTCACTTTGTTCTGAATACGATTCGCCCTTTGGTGAGATCGTAAGGCGTTAGCTGAACAGTTACTTTGTCGCCCGGCAGGATGCGGATGTAGTGCATGCGCATCCTGCCGGAAATGTGCCCGAGTACCATATGCCCGTTTTCGAGTTTGACCCGAAACATCGCATTGGGGAGGTTTTCCGTGACCTCGCCCTGCATTTCAATGACATCTTCCTTGGCCATCGCGTTACCGGGCCGGAAAGCCCGCCCCCTTGAAATCTGCCTTTTTCAGCAGGCTTTCGTATTGGTGCGACAGCACATGGTTTTGCACTTGGTCTTTGAAGTCGAGCGCCACCACCACCACAATCAGTA
>JAIRPB010000155.1 GCA_031257305.1 Azoarcus sp. | reverse complement strand
ACGCTGTCGCTAATCGGGTAGAACGGGATGATGTCGAGCCGCCCCAGAAAAGCAGGTTTGAAGCTCTTTTGCAAGGTCGGCCGCAAGATGTCGACAAGGTCTTCTGGCGTGGGAGCGCGGCTCAGTTCACCCTCCGCCGGGGTGACGCCGTGTTCTACCGCCCGCATGACAAGGTCGGAACCCACGTTTGATGTGAGGATGATAACGGTATTTTTGAAGTCAATCTCGCGCCCTTCTGCATCCTCCAGACGTCCCTTATCGAACACTTGGTAGAAGAGTTCCAGCACGTCAGGGTGAGCTTTTTCCACTTCGTCGAGCAGCACCACCGAATAGGGCTTTCGCCGCACGGCCTCGGTGAGTACGCCACCCTCGCCGTAGCCGACGTACCCGGGAGGCGAGCCTTTGAGGCCGGAGACGGTATGCGATTCTTGGTATTCGCTCATGTTGATGGTGATGAGGTTGCGCTCCCCTCCGTACAGCGCCTCGGCCAGCGCAAGAGCCGTTTCCGTTTTGCCCACGCCCGACGGTCCGGTGAGCAGGAACACGCCTTTGGGCTTGCCGGGGTCCTCTAAACCGGCCTTGGCAATCTGTACCCGTTCGGCAATCTGCCCCAGCGCATGGTCCTGGCCGATAACGCGCCCCTCAAGCAGTTTTGCCAAGTCGCGTACCTGTTGGAGTTCGTTGCTCACCATCCGGCCCAGCGGGATGCCCGTCCAACCGCTGATGACATCGGCAATCACGTTCGCGTCGACGCACTCATAGGCCAAGGGGATGTCTTTCTGCTGTGTGCGCAGTTCGCCGCGTTTGGCTTGGAGCGGGCTGGTAGCCGTTTTTTTGCCTTTGGCTGGTTTGTTTTCCTGTTTGTCTTTTTCTTTTTGCTTGAGATGTTCGGTCTTAAGTGCGTCAATTTCTTCCACGAGCTTTTTCTGGGCTTCCCACGCGGTTCGCAGCCGGGCTAGGTCGGTTTCCAGTCCAGTGCGTTTTTCCTGCAACTGGCTTATGCGCTCTTTGTGCCCTTCCTCGCGTGCCAGTGCACCGAGTTCGCGGTCAATATTGCCGATGAGCACTTCGACATCTTCAATGGGACCGGGGCGACCTGCCCGGGAAAGCGCAATCCGGGCACATGATGTATCCAGTACGCTGATGGCTTTGTCCGGTAGCAGACGCCCTGAAATGTAGCGGTCGGATAGGTGCACGGCGGCATGCACGGCTTCTTCCAGAATGTCGACCTTGTGGAACGCGGCTAGGCTCTGCGCCACGCCGCGCACCATCTGTTCTGCCGCCTCCGGCGTGGGTTCCTCAATTTTGACCACTTGGAAGCGCCGGGCCAGCGCCGCGTCCTTCTCGAAATACTTTTTGTATTCCGCCCATGTCGTCGCGGCAATGGTGCGTAGCTCGCCGCGGGCCAGCGCGGGTTTGAGTAGGTTGGCCGCGTCACTCTGGCCCGCCGAACCGCCCGCGCCAATCATTGTGTGAGCCTCGTCGATGAAAAGGATGATGGGCACGGGGCTGGCCTTTACTTCGTCAATGACCTGCCGCAAGCGGTTCTCGAACTCGCCCTTCACACTGGCTCCGGCTTGCAACAGGCCCAAATCCAGTGTGCGCAGAGCGATGCCAATCAGCGCCGGGGGCACTTCGCCGGCCACAATCTTGGCGGCAAGCCCCTCGACCACCGCCGTCTTGCCTACGCCCGGCTCGCCCGTGAGGATGGGGTTGTTCTGGCGGCGGCGCAGCAGGATGTCCGTCATCTGGCGGATTTCCGCCTCGCGCCCCAGCACGGGGTCAATTTTGCCGGCGCGGGCCTGCGCGGTCAGGTCGATGGTGTATTTATCCAGCCCCGGTGTACCACGTTTGCCCGTAACGGGGGAGGCGGGAACCTCTGCCGCATCCGCTGCGCTTGCCGCCCCTGCACCCACGCCCGCCGTGCTGCCCTCCCCGCCGTGTTGCCGTAGGCGGGCGTAGGCATCGGCATCCGCCAGTTTTGATGCGTCCAGTTCCAGCAGGACGGGAGCCGACGCCCGCACTGTCTCGCGCAGGGCGTCGTCGCCCAATAATGCCAACAGCAAATCCAAGCTAGAGAGGGTGGATTCGCCATAATCCGCGCTGGCCACCAGCCAGCCGCGTTCCAGCCATTTTGGAAGCCATACGGAGAACACGGGGTTGCGTGTGTTGCCCGTGCGGAAGCCGTCTAGGGACCGGTCGAGGGAACGGCTCAGCTTCGCCATATCCGCTCCCAGTGCCCGTAGCGCGGCAGACAGCGCGTTGTCGGTCTGGTCGAGCAGCGACAGCAGCACGTGCTCGATTTCGATTTCGTGGTGTGTGCGGGAAAGCGCCCGCCCGGCCGCTTCTTCTAGAGCACGGCGGGCTGTAGGTGTAAGGCGGCTGATTAGGGATTTGAGGGAGATGGTGGACACGTTGCGGTCTCGCTATGGAAAGTAGGAAGTGGGAAGTGGGAAGCAGGAAGCAGAAAGTGGCGGGGGTGAAGGTTTTATTACAGTGTGGTACGTGCGCGGCATGAAGCAACTTTATAGGTAGCCGGACGCTGTTTCTTTTCCTGCCTACGCCCGGCCATTTGTAGATACTCTGCGGATGTCTGTATTACTATGCCGCTATTTTTT
>JAIRPB010000109.1 GCA_031257305.1 Azoarcus sp. | reverse complement strand
GAATAGTGGTGGACCGAAAGGGGATCGAACCCTCGACCTCCGCATTGCGAACGCGGCGCTCTCCCAGCTGAGCTATCGGCCCAAAGGGGCGCATTTTAGCAGGAGTTCTGATTTTGTGGACTTTGCTGCGATGCTTTTACGCTTGGCATCTTGTTTATGCGTTTTGGCGGGAAAAGGGCGGATGTTGCTTGTTTTTGGCAAAAAACCACGCCGGAATGCTTCAAAATGCCACATGTTTTTTTAGGGGTACGGGGTAAATTTGTGGCATGGGTGGTACTCAATAGGTTGAAGGGTGATGAAACCGTTCTTTGCGCGGTTTTTGTGCGTTCCGGTGTTTGCCGCTGTCATGGCTGTGTCTGCCGTGGCAAATGCGGGTGAGTGGAAAAAAATTGTGAGCGATAGCGGGCGGACTGTCGAGGTTGATACTTCCGCCATTTTTAATTCGGACCACGGCGCAAAGGTGGCGTGGGGGCGGATTGTGCTGAATGCGCCCGAGGCAAAGCAGGCCGGGTATCAGACGATTAAGGCGCTGAACCGTTATGACTGTTTGGATAGGAGTTTTACGACGGTTAAACGGGTTTATCTGGATGGCGATGACAACGTTATCCGGGAGGAAACCGTGCCTGACCAGATGCCTGTGGCTGTGCGCCTAAATTCGGTGGATGAGCGTATTTGGCGGTCGGTGTGCGGGGTGTCCCAAGCGGCTGTTGAGCCTGCTGCTAATCGGCGAATTCCAAATAAACCTACCTCGCGCAGTAAGCGGGTTTCTATCGGGCAGGTTGCGGATGCGGCTCATCAAGCGGCGCAGAATGTTATGTCGGCAACCAAGCCTGTGAAGGTGTCGCAGGCGATTTCTGGCGCGCCGGAGGATAAAAACGTTCTTCCTTTGCCGCCCAAGACAGTGCCGCTGCCCTCTGCTGTGCCGCCTGCGCCCGCCGAGAAAGACGCCGCGCCCCAACCCCCGGAATCTCTAGAAGCTCCTTCGGCAACGCCCGCGCCCATCAAAATAGCGCCGGCCATTGTTCCGCCAAAACCTGTACCGGCTCCCGCGCCCGTGGCGCGCCCTGCGGCTAAACTTGACCCTATCCCGATGCTTGTTGCGCCGCCCGGCCGGGCTTCTCCATCCGCCCAAGATACCCCGCCAAAACGTTCGCCCTCATTCCAAGGGCGTTCCCAAGCGGGTACTGTTCCTGCGGCGGATGGGCGGCGGCGTGAAAGCGCAGCCGTTTTTTTGCCTCCTCCTCGGCCATCTCACACAGAAAATAAACCGACGCCAGCCCGTGCGCCTGTTTCTCAAGAACACACCGAAGAATGGGCTTACTTTGGGGCTAAGGGGCCTGATTCTTGGGGTTATTTGAATCCAAACTGGCGGGTTTGCACTGAAGGCTCGCGCCAGTCTCCGATTGATTTTTCAGCAAGCAAGCCTATTCCGGTGGATTTGGAGCCTGTGAAGTTTGACTATCGCCCAAGCGGTTTTGTGATTAGTAATAACGCGCTGTTCCTGCGGGGGAAAGTGGGCGAGGAAATGAGCATGGAGGTGCGCGGGAAGCGGTATGTGTTAGATGGTTTTACGTTGCACCGCCCTGCTGAAACGCGGATTGACGGTAGGTTTGCCGATATGGAGGCGCATTTTTTCCATCGTGACGACAAAGGGCGGATTGCGGTGCTGGCCGTGCAATTTGTGCGCGGGGAGGAGCCGAATGCGCCCCTGCAAACGTTGCTGAACAATTTGCCGCTGGAAAAAGGCGACAGCTATATGCCGCAGACTACATTAGATATGACGGCGTTTTTACCAAAGAACGCGGCTCATTATCTTTATATGGGTTCGCTTTCTATGCCGCCTTGTACAGAAGGCGTGCTGTGGGTGGTGATGAAAGAACCGCTGTCCCTTTCAGAAGAACAGTTCGGGATTTTTGCCCGCCTGCACGCAAGCAATGCGCGGCCTACGCAGCCTGCTAATGCGCGCCTCATTTTGGAATCGCGCTAAACCCGGCCCCGTTGCGCAATAGGGTGTTTGGGATTCTGGGTTATCTAATGAAAAACCCCGCATAGCATTGCTGCTATGCGGGGGAAGGGTTATGAACAGCCGCCGCTACGATTGATTGCAAACCGTAGCGGGGCATAGCGCCGTTATCTGCCGTCGTCCAGCGTACCGTTCTTAATCATGTGGTTGATGGCATCTTGGCCGACGTAACCGCCTGTGAGGTCTACGCCATCAATGACGATGTTCAAGTCGGGCGCGCTGTTGTCGACTGGCTTGACAGTGATGGTGGTGTTGCCATCTTGGGCGGACACGCTGAGGTGCTCGGTGTCGAAAAGGAAGCTGTCCGATTCGTCATGGAGCAAATCACGCAAATCGAGTTTGTCGCCTTCGTTGGCATCAAACCCTTTCACGGTGTTCGTGACTGACTCGGTGTCAGCGCCTTTCAAATCAGCCAAGCTCCACTCAAAGACATCCGCCGTCCCTGCCGTGCCAAATAGCTCGCTGTGGCCGGCACCGCCTTGGATATGGGCGGTTTGGTCCTGAATGTCGATATGCACGGTGGCATAGTTGCTTTCGTTTCCGTTGGCATCTTGCACTTTGTACTGGAAGCTATCGACATCCGGCTCGCTGTCGGTTTGGTCGCGTACCGGCGCGGCATAGGTAAACGTGCCGTCCTGCTGGATGAAAACTTCCCCGCCAAGAGCCGTCTCGATTTTGATGCCGTCCGCCGGAACGTCGTGCTCTGCCCCGTTCCAGATGACCTTGCTGACGATAAGACTGTCACCCGCATCGTTGTCTAGAACACTGCCGTGAATCTTTGTATAGGTGTGTTCTGTTGCGCTGTAGTTGTCGTCAACCGCCGTGAGGAATGGCTCCGGCGGTGTCGCCGGTGGCTCTGGCTCTGATGTGACGGGCGGCGCAGGCTGGGGTTCCGGCACATTGAGCGTGACGGTGGCCCAGCTTGTACTGCCGTCGCTGTCGGCAAGCAGGTACTGGAAGGAGTCTTCCCCGTGGAAATAGGGGGGCGGGCGATAGGTGAACGTGCCGTCTTGGTTCATCCACACCGAGCCGCCGTTGGCCGTTGTGCCGACGGGCTGGCCGATGCGGTTATCGCCTTCCGGCACGGCGATTTCTGCCTCGCCGTCGCCTGACCGGATGGTCTTGACGATGTTGGGCAGGGTGCTGGAGAACGCATCTTTGGAGAACTCGTCGTTCTTGAGCACATTGGCCCCGTCT
>JAIRPB010000093.1 GCA_031257305.1 Azoarcus sp. | reverse complement strand
CTGGCGCATGGGGCATCCGTGTGAAATTGAACAGATTGCATGATATAGGGTGACATTTGGCCTTTATTCCCGGCCATTGTTGCCGATACAGGGACTTGGGCAGGTTACGCGGAGACATCGGCTTAGTACGTACTTGCCGCAGTCCGGTAAGAAATTATCAGGATGAAACGTCCAATGTAACGCAAAAAGGACGAGCGCGGCGATAGTTCCTTGTTACTCCCCAGAGCCTTGACTTAGAGTGAAACGCATTGCGGGAACCGGGCATTTGTCCGGTTATGTTGCCTAATAAGTTGAAAATAAAGGATTTTTCTCGTGGCTGATATTTCCTTTTTTGGCTCAAAGTCGCCGATTTTCGGTTCAAAGTCTCGTCAGCTTGTCGGCCTCGATATTTCTTCGTCGTCAGTCAAGATAGTGGAACTGGCCCCTGGCGAACGGGGCACGTTGCGGCTGCAACGCTATGCGATTGAGCCGCTGCCCGCTGACGCTGTGGCGGATGGCAACATCGCCAACTTGGACTCTGCAATCGAAGGGGTGAAACGGGCGCTGCGGCGCTTGGGGAGCAGTACAAAGAATGTGGCGATTGCGCTGCCGCCTTCAGCCGTGTTTACCAAGAAGATTCTTTTGCCTGCGGGCCTGCGTGAGTTGGACATGGAAATGCAGGTCGAGTCCGAGGCGGCGCAGTTTATTCCGTTTGCTTTGGATGAAGTCAACATTGACTTTCAAATCATCGGGCCGGCGGGTTCTCCCGAAGAGGTTGAAGTGCTGGTTGCGGCTTCACGAAAGGAAAAAATCGAGGACCGGATTGGCGTGGCGGAAGCCTGCGGGTTGAAGGTGTCTGTGGTGGATGTTGAATCGCTGGCGCTTGAAGCGGCTTTTGAGTTAATTGCCCGCCAGTTGCCGGGCGCGGGGGCGGGCAAGCTGGTGGCGCTGGTTGATACCGGCGCGGTGACGATGGACTTTATCGTGATGCGCGAAGGGCAGAGGGTTTATGCGCGCGAACAAGCGTTTGGCGGCAAGCAGCTCACGCAGGATATTTCCCGCCACTACGGGAACAGTTTTGATGAGGCTGAAGTTTCCAAGCGTGCGGGAAACCTGCCGGAGGATTACCAGCAGACGCTGTTGTTCCCGTTTATGGAAAGCCTGGCGCTTGAAGTCTCGCGTGCCTTGCAATTCTTTTTTACTTCTACCCAGTACAACGAAGTCGATTACATCGTATTGGCCGGGGGCTGCGCGGCGATTCCCGGACTCTCGGAAGTGGTTGGGAAACGTACCCAAGTTAAAACGTTTGTGGCCAATCCTTTTGTGGGAATGGCTACGTCGTCAAAGATGGGTTCTAAAAAACTGCTGGCTGACGCGCCGTCGCTGATGGTGGCCTGCGGGCTGGCCCTGCGGAGATTTGACGAATGATGCGGATTAATCTCCTTCCCCACCGGGAAGAAAAACGCAAAGCACGGCGTCAGCAGTTTTACGTGACTTCCGCGCTGATGGCTTTGCTTGGGACTGCCGTCTGGCTGCTGGTCCATATGGTGAACAGCGGGGACATTGATAACCAAGAAAACCGGAATATTTTTCTTAGAGAAAAAATCTCGGTATTGGACAAGGAAATTGGCGTTATTAAAGATTTGCGCCAAAAGATTGATGCCTTGCTTGCCCGCAAACAGGTTATCGAAGCCTTGCAGAGCAACCGGGCTGAAACCGTGCATTTATTCAATGAATTGGCAGCGCGGGTACCTTCCGGCGTGTATCTGACGCGGGTATCGCAGAGCGGCGACAAAATCACGCTCAAAGGGTATGCGCAATCCAACGCGCGCGTCTCCTCAATGATGAGCAGCCTGAACGACTCGCCGTTCCTCGAAAACTCAAAAGTCATCAAGATTGCGGCAGAACTTCTTAATAACCGGCGCGTATATGGCTTTGAGATGGAAGTCCATATTGAAAAGACTGTTACGCCGCTGGATGCGGCTGCCGATAAAGCGCCGACGAAAAACGGGTGAGCCAAATCATGAACATTGATTTTCAGCGGTTACAAGACGATTTCCGTGGCCTGAACTTTAACGACCCCGGTGGATGGCCCTTTGCGCCCAAACTTGCTTCCTATGTGCTTATTTTGGTGGCGGCGGTTGTTTTGGGGTGGCTGCTCGACTGGGCGCCGCAATGGGAAACGCTCGGACAGAAACAGCAAGAAGAACTACAGCTACGTGAAAGCTGGCTTACCAAAAAAAGGCAGGCCGTTAATTTGGACGAATATATACGGCAGCTTGATGAGATTGGCCGCCAGTTCGAGTCTATCGTCCGCCAGCTTCCGGGCAAGGCTGAGATGGATTCCCTGCTCTCGGACATTAACCAAGCCGGGGTAGGGCGCGGTTTGCAGTTTGAACTGTTCCAGCCCGAACGCGATGACATCCGCGAGTTCTACGCGGCGATGCCCGTCAAAATCAGCGTGACCGGCAACTACCGCGATTTAGGCGAATTTGCCGGGGACGTAGCCAAAATGCCGCGCATCGTCACCATCAAGAATATGGTTCTTACATTGGCCTCCGCTGACGGTAAGAAAAGCAAAAACGCCAATGCCGCCAGCGATGGGCGCCTGAAGCTGGATGCGACGGCGGAAACCTACCGTTATCTTGATGAAGATGAGGTTAGCAAGCAGCACCAACAACAGCAGCGAGGAGGCAAGAAATGAAAACGAAGCTCGTACTTGCTGTTATCGCTTGTAGCGTACTGGCGTCTGGCTGCGCGAACGACCAAGAGGACATCCAGAAATGGATGGAAGAGCAGGCGGCCGGTATGCGTGGCGCGGTGAAGCCCCTGCCAGAAATCAAGATTTATCCGGTGGTTGATTTCGTTGAGTTAGAAGGCAGCGAGCTATTCAATATTGCCCGCATCGAACCGGCGAAACCCGAAAAAATGCACTCTAGCGACCCGCGCCTGGACCCCGACAGGCAGCGCGAGCCTTTGGAAGCCTATCCGCTGGAAACCCTAAAGATGGTTGGGATACTTCAGCAGACAAAAGGCACGAAAGGCATCCACGCGCTCATCCAAGCCGACAAGTCACTTTACCAAGTCCATATAGGCAATTTTATGGGACGCAACTACGGAAAGATTGTAGGTATCCAACCCGATTCGCTGGAACTCCAAGAATTAGTCGAAGACCCGAGCCAAGGATGGGTTGAGCGAATTACAACAGTGCAGTTACAGGAGCCGCAGGAGGCAGGAAAATGAAAAAGAAAACAACAATGAAGTGGGTACTCGCGGCAGCATTGTCTGGCTTGCTGTTAGGCGGGGCATCCACTGCTGCGCAGACGCCCGCGTTGGCGCAGCCAGCAAGCGTGACCAACCTCAACAGGATTGATTCATTAAAAGTGGCTGACGATGCCGGCATCCTCTATGTGCGGGTGAGCATGCAATCCCCGCTCACCGCGACGCCGGCCAGTTTTACCGTGGCTAACCCGCCCCGGATTGCGTTTGATTTTCCTGCAACGTCCAACGGGCTTGGGCAAAGCATCCAGAGCATTGAGCGCGGCGATTTGCGCAGCGTTAATGTGGTCCAGGTGGGCGACCGCACCCGCTTGGTGCTTAACATGTCAAAACTGCTGGCCTATGAGACTAGCGCGGATGGCAATACGCTGACCATCGCCTTGTCTCCGAGTACCGTCGCGGCGGCTCCCGCTAAGACGGCTACGGCGGCGAAATCGGCCACAGTGCCGCCCAGTGCCGCGCCCGCCCAAGCGAAGGGCGCGGTGTCTGCCACGGCCTCGGTTAAAGCGTCGCAGCTCGCGCTAGGCCAGAGCATCAACGACATCAACTTCCGGCGCGGCGAACGGGGCGAGGGCAGGATTGTTGTCCAGCTCTCTAGCAGCGACATCGGCATTGACGTGCGCCAGCAAGGCGGCAAGCTGCTTGTGAATTTCCTCAAAACCAAACTGCCGGAAAACCTGAACCGCCGTTCTGACGTAACCGATTTTGGGACGCCGGTCTCCAACATGGTGGCTGAGCAGCAAGGTGAAAACACCCGCCTAACGGTGACGCCAACCGGTATGTGGGAACATAACGCCTACCAGAGCAACGACCAGTTCATTCTGGAAATCAAGCGTATGACTGAGGACCCCAACCGGCTCGTACAGCGCGGCGGCGGGCGCACCAAATATGCTGGCGATAAACTCTCGCTCAACTTCCAGAACGTCGACGTGCGCTCGGTACTGCAAGTGATTGCGGACTTTACCGACTTCAACATCGTTACCTCCGACACCGTGCAGGGCAGCATCACCCTGCGGCTGAAAGATGTGCCTTGGGACCAGGCGCTTGACATCATCCTGCAAGCCAAAGGTTTGGATATGCGCCGCAACGGCAACGTTATCTGGATTGCGCCCGGCGACGAACTGGCCGCCCGCGAGAAGATGATTAACGAAGCCCGTGCCCAGATTGAAGAACTGGAACCGGTGCAAACCGAGA
>JAIRPB010000082.1 GCA_031257305.1 Azoarcus sp. | reverse complement strand
CCGGTTTCCTTGACCAGCACGATGGGGCCTGTTGTCACCATCGCGCTAGGCTGGATGATTTTGTCCGAACCCTTTGGATGGAACCAGTTTTTCGGCGCCGCGCTGGTCATTGGCGGCGTATGGATTGTATCGAGGCAGAAAGCGCCGTAGATACAAGGGGCGGGTTTCAAACCCGCCCTCGTCCCGCCAGCCGACACGTTTCGGGTTGCCCATAGTTTGGGCGGGAAGCGGGACCGCCCCCTCTCCCGGCGCTTCGCGCCACCCTCTCCCACAAGGGGAGAGGGCAAAACCACGCCACATCGTGCCCCTTCTCCCCTTGTGGGAGAGGGGCGGCGTATTCACATCGCGCCGTCACAACCTTTTTCGATATACCGGGGCGATACCTTCCCCGTGGCGCTGTTACAGTTGCAAGCCTTCTCCAAACGCTGACCGGAATGCGGATTCAATTTCTTTTTTGCCGGGGTAATGGTTTTGGCCGCCGCGATGGCCAATTTTGAGCGCCCCCATTACCGAGGCGAGACGCCCGCAGGTTTGCCAGTCCCAATTTTTTTCGATTCCGTACAGCAGCCCTGCGCGGTATGCGTCGCCGCAGCCTGTGGGGTCGACCACGGCTTGGATGGGGACGGGGGGGATGTCAATGTGCCCGCCATCTGTGTAAATGCGGGAACCTTCGCTGCCAAGCGTGACAATGAATGCTTCAAGCCCCGTGGCAATTTCTTCGGGACTGCGCCCGGTTTTGTCGCACATGAGGCGCGCTTCGTAGTCGTTGACCGTGCAGTAGCGTGCCCGTGCCAGACAATGCAGCAGTTCTTCGCCGGAGAGAATCGGCAGGGCTTGGCCGGGGTCGAACACAAAAGGCACGTTGATTTCCGCCAGTGCCTCGGCATGGCGCAGTATGCCTTCGCGCCCGTCCGGCGCGACAATGGCGAGATCCGCCCGGCCACGGGCTGCCCGTAAGTCGTTTTGGTGCG
The DNA here is from genome assembly GCA_031257305.1 of Azoarcus sp. Lineage (GTDB taxonomy): Bacteria > Pseudomonadota > Gammaproteobacteria > Burkholderiales > Rhodocyclaceae > WRNU01. The sequence goes on along the minus strand of JAIRPB010000082.1, from coordinate 6,310 downwards.
AAAACATCATTGCGCCCGGGTGAAAGGCGGTGATTTGGTTGTCGTCCTCATCGGTGGTGATAAATGCCTGCGCGGTATAAGTGCCCGGCACGTGGCGCACGAATTCTTGGCTTAGGCCGGCTTCTTCAAGCCGTTTGCGGTATTCCCCTGCGTCATCGCCTACTGTGGCGACAATGAGCGGGTTAGCGCCCAGCAGGTGCAGGTTATGGGCGATATTGCCCGCGCACCCGCCAAAATCGCGCCGTAACTCTGGGACCAGAAACGATACGTTTAGGATGTGTATCTGTTCAGGCAAGATATGATTTTTGAATTTGTCTTCAAATACCATGATGTTGTCGTAAGCCATTGAGCCACAGACAAGTATTGACATACCCTTTCCCCGTTTTTGGATGAAACATTTATTCTGTCTTATCCTCCAAAGGAAATGGAAGATAATCCCGTTTTTTCGCCCGCCTTTTTCCGTAAATTCCCAAGAGCCGCCCTATGCTGACCCATCCGCAGTTTGACCCTGTTGCTTTTTCCATTGGCCCGCTGAGCGTGCGCTGGTACGGGCTGGCCTATCTTGCCGCCTTTATCGCTTTTGCCATCCTTGCCCGCCTGCATGCGCGGCGTAGGCTGGAATTGGGATGGAAAGGCGCAGAAATTGATGACTTACTTTTTTACGGTATTTTTGGCGTCATTCTTGGGGCGCGCTTGGGCGAAGTCTTGTTTTACCAGCCGGGATGGTTTCTGTCGCATCCTTTAGAAATTTTCGCTATTTGGAAAGGCGGGATGAGTTTCCACGGCGGGTTTCTGGGTGTGTTGCTGGCTATGTGGCTTTATGGCCGTCTCCATCAGCGCGGTTTCTGGGAAATCACCGATTTCATTGCGCCGATGGTGCCTATCGGGCTGGCGGCGGGGCGTATCGGCAATTTCATCAATGGCGAGTTATATGGCCGCCTTGCCAGCGAATCTTTGCCGTGGGCAATGCGTTACCCGCAGGTGGATAACCTGCCCCGGCATCCTTCGCAACTCTACCAAGCGGCGGGCGAGGGGCTTTTGTTGTTTATTTTGCTGTGGTGGTTTGCGTCCCGCCCGCGCCCGTTGAGGATGGTTTCAGGCGCTTTCCTTGCCGGTTATGGTGTATTGCGTTTTGCCGCCGAGTTTTTCCGTACCCCCGACCCCGGTATTTTTAGCGAGCTGGGCCTTGGGCTGACAACCGCGCAGTGGCTTTGCGTACCGATGGTTGCCATTGGCGCGTATTTAATCGCTTGCGCGTGTTCCAGTCGGCAGTCTTGAGCGTTACACCCCGTTATATTGGGCAAGCACGCAGGACTCTGGGATTTTATTTGCTCGGCTATGCGCATCGGTCAGCTTTTCAGCAATTTCTCGATTCGGGCAAAGCTCGTGCTTGCCGTAATGGTTGTACAAATCATTTTGCTGGTTTTGCTGATTTCCAATAACGTCAGGCTATTGAATAGCGCCACCGTCACAAATCTGGATGATTTAATCAGCCAAAACGCAAATATCTTGCGCGCAATGTCCACGGCTTATGTTGACCATCCCAATTTGGGTTTCCTTCAGGAGGCGTTGGACGAATTGCTGAACGACGCAGATACGGGGCTTGTTTATGTCCGGTTTGCCGAAAATGACGGTACGGTTTTGTTGAGTTCGGGATACCCCCAAATGACGGCCCTGCCGTCTCCCGATATGGATGTCGATAAAACGCCCCCGGATGACATGGCCCGTTCGCTGCTGGACCGCCCGCTTATCCATGTTGTGCGGCATTCGCTGCGCTTCCCCCAAAATAAAGAAGGATTTCTCCAATTTGGCATTTCCAATAAAAAACTCAATGCCGCCAGACAATCCATCCTGACGCAAAGTACGCTGATTGCCAGTTTTGAGATTCTCATCACTTTTATCTTGCTTTCAGCAATCTGTTACCTGCTTACCCGGCGGCTCACGCACTTGCTTGACGCCAGCCAGTCCTTAGCGAAAGGCCAGCTTGACCAGCGGGTGACGGATAACGGCGGGGACGAGTTCGACCAGCTCGCCCGGCATTTCAACGCGATGGCGTCTTCACTCCAACAGCGTATCGATGATTTGCAGCGTTCTACGGAAAATCTGCGGAAAAGCGAGGAACGTTATGAGCTGGCTATCCGTGGCGCAAATGACGGTTTATGGGATTGGGACATTGTGGGCGACCGGGGGCATTTCTCGCCCCGTTTCTGCGAAATGCTAGGGCGCCCCATTGATGATTCGGTTTCAGACGCCTCGCCGCTCGAAGCGCCGACAACGCTGTTTACGGCCCGCCTGCACCCGGACGAGACGGCCCTCTTCCGTGCCCGCATGTCTGAACACTTAAAGGGCGATACCCCCCAATTCATGTTAGAGCACCGTATACGCCACGAAGATGGCAGTTACCGTTGGATTATGACCCGTGGCGTCGCGCAAAGAAACGCCCAAGGGCAAGCCATACGGATGGCAGGCTCTATTAGCGACATCCACTTACGCAAGCGCATCGAACAGCAGCACGAATATGACGCGATGCACGACGGCCTCACGGGGCTGCCCAACCGCGCGCTTTTCATTGAGTACCTGCGCCACGCGCTGGCACAGCGCGAGCGTGACCCCAATTTTCAGTTCGCGGTACTGGCGCTCAATATCGAACGCTTCCATCTCATCAACGATAGTTATAACTACAGCACGGGCGACCATCTGCTTAAGCAAGTCGCGGAGCATCTTAGCCATTCGCTGCGGCAAGGCGATATTGTGGCGCGGCAAGGCGCGGACCAGTTCATCATCCTGCTTCTGGGGCTTACTTCCGCCGAAGAAGCCCACGATATGGCACAGCAACTGCTCAACTTGCCTGATTTCACCACGCTTGATTCCCAGCGTTCCTTGCACATCCGTTGCCGGATTGGCCTCGTCACAGGCGAGGAAAGCAATGACGCTGAAACTTTGATGCGGGATGCCGATAGCGCGCTGCAATCCGCGCGCAGCACACCGGGCGCTAACGTCCAAAAGTTTCAGGCATCCATGCACGACAAGGTGCTCACCACGCTTGCCCTTGAAACCGAATTGCGCAATGCCCTGGCAACAAAAACATTAAGCGTGGCCTACCAGCCCGTCGTCCGCCTTTTCAACGGCACCATTTCGAGCCTTGAGGCGCTTGCCCGCTGGACTCTCCCGCAGAAAGGCGTTATCCCGCCAAATGTGTTCATCCCGCTGGCAGAGTCGCTGGGCCTTATCCACGAACTTGACATGTTCATCCTTGAGCGTGTCTGCCTCGACATCCGGCGCTGGCGCACCCAGTCCGGCTCCCCGCCGCCCGTCAGCGTTAACCTTTCCGTCAGGCAGCTGGGGCGTCCGGGGCTAAGCACTGAACTGTTCGAGGTCATCACAACCCACGAGCTGCCTCCCGAATTACTGCGTTTTGAGGTAACGGAAAGCCTGCTGGCCCGCACGGGGGGGCAAACCACCGAAACATTGCAGCAACTGCGAAATGCCGGATGCGCCGTGTTGATTGATGATTTCGGGACCGGCTATTCGGCGCTCAGCTACCTTCATTCCCTGCCCTGCGACATCCTGAAACTTGACGGCTCGTTTGTGAGCACCGTCACCTCCGACCCGCGCCTACGGGCTATCGTCCGCCACTGCATCGGTCTCGCCCACGACTTGGGCATGTCCGTGATTGCCGAATGTATTGAAAGCCAGAACCAGTCGCAGATGCTGCGCTCTATCGGCTGTGATTTCGGGCAAGGCTACTTGTTCTCGAAACCCGTCCCCGCCGAAGAAATCAGCCAATTGATAGAAAGAAATAGGGGAACGCCGCGGCCCGCCGGGGAGAAGCGTTAAACATCCCGAAAGCCACTGTGGCCTGTGATAAACGATGGATTTTTCGGGCACTCAAAAACGCAGAGATACCGCCCTGCTTTCTGGATGCTACCGAACGTAACCAAGGCCAGCAAAACCATAACTCTTTTGCCGAGTATCCAGAGAGCCGGGCGCACTAAAAGCAGTCAATAGCCTTTCACATTCGCCGCCCACCGCGTCCCGCTTGGACGCTTGGTTTTCGCCGGCACGGGGACTCCCGCCAGACGGCAGGCATCTTCTTCTGGCATTTCCATCCACATGCCACGTTTGAGGCGGGGAGGCAGGCTGACCGTGCCGAAACGTACCCGCATCAGGCGGCTGACGATGATTCCTACCGCCTCGAACATGCGCCGCACTTCGCGGTTGCGGCCTTCGCGGAGGACAACGCGATACCAGCGGTTTGCGCCCTCCCCGCCTTCGGGACGCAGGGCAATGAACCGCGCAAGGCCATCTTCTAACGCAATGCCTTCTGTGAGCGTTTTAATTTGTTCGTCATTGAGTTCGCCAAGAAGCCGCACTGCGTATTCGCGCTCAACTTCATAGCGCGGGTGCGTCATCTGGTTGGCGAGATTGCCGTCATCGGTAAAAAGCAGCAGCCCGGAGGTGTTGAAATCTAAGCGCCCAATGGCAATCCAGCGGCCGCGCCGCAAACTTGGCAGATGCTCAAACACGGAAGGGCGGCCTTCGGGGTCGTCCCGAGACACAATCTCGCCTTCGGGTTTGTGATAAATCAGCACCCTCGGCGGGCGGGCGTGGGTGCGCAGATGCACCAGACGCCCGTTGACCTTGACCCGGTCGCCGGGGGTGATTTTCTGCCCTAGCGTGGCGGTCTGGCTGTTGACTTGGATGCGCCCCTCTTCTATCCATGCCTCAATCTGCCGCCGCGAGGCGATGCCGGCTTGGGCCAGGACTTTTTGCAGACGCTCCGCCGCCGCTTCGTCAGGCGGGGCAAACCTGCCGCGCCGTGGGCGTTCTTCCGTTGGCGTGGGTTTTTGCCATGACTGGGCCGTGGTTTTACTCGGCGGGCGCAGGGGTGTGCGCTTCGATATGCGTGGTGTCGACAAGTTCCATCATCCTTTCTATTTCGGGCAGGGCGGGCAGTTCTGTAATGCTACGCAACCCCATGTCATCAAGAAAACGTTTTGTGGTGGCAAAAAGCGCGGGACGCCCCGGCGTGTCGCGGTGGCCTACCACATCAATCCAGCCGCGTGACTCCAGCGTTTTTAACACATTGGGCGAAACGGCAACGCCACGGATGTCCTCAATATCGCCCCGCGTGACAGGCTGGCGGTACGCGATGATGGCGAGCGTTTCCATTACCGCCCTTGAATACCGAGGCGGTTTTTCGTTTTTCAGCCTGTCCAGATAGGGCTGGAGTTCAGGCCGCGTCTGGAAGCGCCAGCCGCTGGCCGTTTGAGCCAGTTCCACGCCCCGCCCCGCCGTTTCCCAATCCGTGCGCAGTTCATCGAGCAGCCGCCGCACACAGTCCGCGCCGATGTCTTGCTCAAACAACTGGCGCAGCGACGTGACCGATAGTGGCATGGGACTGGCAAACAGCGCCGCTTCAAGTATCCGTTTCGCCTCGGCGGGAACCAGAAGTTCCTCCGTCACGGGAACCGGGGCGGAAAACCCTGCGGCAGAGGCGATGATTTCCCCGTCTGGCAACGCTTCCTGTCCAGAGATGTTTTCTTCAATATCCGCCATCGGCCAGCTTCACATAAATCGGCGCAAACGCCTCGTTCTGGGTGACGACCACCAACGTTTCTTTAACAAGTTCCAGCACGGCAAGAAAGCTCACGACCATTGCGGGAGGGCCTTTTTCGGGGTCGAACAGCGTATCGAACACCACAAAAGCGCCGCCGTTTAATTTGCGAAGGATTATCGTCATATGCTCGCGGACGGATAATTCTTCGCGCCCAACCTTGTGGTGCTGCACAAGCCGCGCCCGTTTCATGAGCCTAAGCCACGCCAGCTGCATGTCGTGCAAGCTCACCTCCGGCATGCGTTCTACGATTTTTTCTGTCACGAACACGCCCACATGCTCAAAATCCCGCCCTACCCGAGGCAAAGCGTCAAGCCTTGCGGCCGCGAGTTTGGTTTGTTCGTACTCAAGCAGGCGGCGCACCAATTCGGCCCTGGGGTCCTCTTCAATGGCTTCTTCGCGTGGCGGGCGGGGCAGCAGCATACGCGATTTAATCTCTAGCAACATCGCCGCCATCAGCAGGTATTCCGCCGCCAGTTCAAGATTGGTGGCACGCATCGCTTCCACATATTCAAGATATTGCGCGGTAAGCGGGGCCATTGGGATGTCAAGCACATTCAGGTTGGCGCGGCGGATGAGGTAGAGCAGCAAATCAAGGGGGCCTTCAAAGGCTTCCAGAAATACCCGTAGCGCGTCTGGCGGGATGTACAAATCTTTGGGCATCTCAAGCATCGGCTCGCCATAGAGCCGGGC
>JAIRPB010000052.1 GCA_031257305.1 Azoarcus sp. | reverse complement strand
AGTAGATACGCTTTCGCAGACTTTCCGCGTGGTTTCTTTTGGCAAAGACGCAGGATGCCCGGTTTGCGGGGGAAAATAAAACGCCCCCTTTGCACCAATACTCGCAATCTTTCGCGCCGCTTTCGCGGCGTCCTGCATTTCACCGCCAATCCAAAAGATTAGGCAAAGCAGGGATTGCTTCGCCCGTAATAACGACAGAGTGTTTTACTGCATACCAGATTATTGCAAAGCAGCACGTAGATACCGTCTCCGCCGTCAAGCCATCACAGAACGTCCATCATTGCGAGCGTAGCGAAGCAATCTATGTTGCTCTATCCCGGCCCTTCTGGATGGCTTCGCCGCTTCGCTTCCCGCCATGACGGGAATTTGTGTAGATAACGTCTCCCCGGTCAAGCGTTTTTCAAGAAATCAGCCTGATAAGGGATGCGGGTTTTGCCCACTCCCCTTGTGGGAGAGGGTGGCGCGAAGCGCCGGGAGAGGGGGGCGAGCCATTTTGAGGCCGGGTTAATAATATACAATCGCTGCGTTTCTCTTCCCCTGTCCCCTTCTTGTCTATGGATGCTGCCTTTTCCTCGTCCTCCCGTGCTTTAGAACTAGGCCGCCGCGTTATTGAAATCGAAGCGCAGGCCGTTGCTGCGCTTGCCGGCCGGATTGGGGATGCCTTCGGGCAAGCGGTTGGCATGATTCTCCAGTGCAAAGGGCGCGTTATTGTGAGCGGTATTGGGAAATCTGGCCATATCGCCCGTAAATTCGCGGCTACGTTGGCGAGTACCGGTACGCCGGCCTACTTCGTGCATGCGGCAGAGGCCGCGCACGGCGACCTTGGCATGATTACGAGTGATGACATCGTAATTGCCATCTCCAATTCCGGCGCAAGTGCTGAACTGCTGATGATTGTGCCGCAAGTCAAACGGCGCGGGGCGCGGCTTATTGCCATGACCGGCAATGCCGCTTCGCCGCTTGCGCGGGAAGCCGATATACACCTTGATGCCGCCGTGAGCGAAGAAGCCTGTCCCCTCAACCTCGCGCCTACCGCCAGTACCACTGCCGAATTAGCCCTCTCGGATGCTCTCGCCGTGGCGCTACTTGATGCGCGCGGTTTCAAAACCGAGGATTTCGCACGCTCGCATCCCGGCGGTAGCCTTGGGCGGCGCTTACTTACCCATGTGCGCGATGTGATGCGCCCACGTGAACGTATCCCCATCACGCAAAGCAACATCACCCTGACCGAAGCACTGCTTGCCATGACACGCGGCGGCATGGGCATGACGGTGGCGCTGGACTCAAACGGCAAGCCAGAAGGCATTTTTACTGATGGGGACCTGCGGCGCGCGCTTGAAAACGGTATTGATGCGCGAGCCGCCCGGTTAAGCGGACTCCTCACGCGCCACCCGCACACCATCGGGCCTCACGCTCTCGCGGTAGAGGCTGCCGAAATGATGGAGCGTTTACGCATCAGCCAGTTATTGGTTGTTGATGAAACAGGCGTACTCATCGGGGCGCTCAACACACACGATTTGATGCAGGCACAGGTTATTTAATGCGCAGCTTGTTCAGCCACATCGACCGCTTCTACCCGCTCGTCCTCGCGGCGCTGCTGGCGGTCGGCTCGTTTTGGCTTGAACGCCTCACCCATATCGATGAACCTGCTGAAACCGCCGTCCGCCAAACACCTGATTTTGAAGCCTCCCAAACCCTCATTACGGGCTTCAACAAAGAAGGCAAACTGCGTTTTTCGCTTGTTTCCCCGCAACTAACCCATTTCCCGGTTACTGATACCACCTTCGTAGAAGCCCCGCGTTTGCTGCTGATTAGCGAAGGACGCCGCATGAATACCAGCGCCCGCCAAGGCGAGGTGAGTTCGGGAGGCCAACAGGTTGTGCTCACCGGAGATGTCAAAATAGACCGCGAAAGCGCCCCTGGAATCCCTCCCCTGCGCCTCTTAACAGAAAAAGTAACGATTTGGCCGGAAGAACAGCGCGCCATCAGCAACGCGCCTGCCCATCTTGAACGGGGAAATGACCACGCAAACGCCAACCGGCTTGAAGCGGACAACGTATTTGGCGTCATGACGTTATCAGGAAGAGTCAAAATGCGCTTGTCTCCTAGCCAAAAAAGGAACCTCTGATGCGCGCCCTGTTTGCCATCTTTCCCGCTATCCTGCTGCTGTTTTCCCAATCAGCAAGCGCCCAAAAATTCGACAAGAACTTACCCGTCGACATCGACGCGGACAAAGTCACCGTAGACGACCGCAATAAAGTTCACGTCTTTGAAGGAACCGTTGTACTCACCCAAGGCACGCTCACGATTAAAGGCGACAAAATTGTTGTCACCCAAAACGCAGCGGGCTATCACCACGGCGTTGCCACGGCGAAAGAAGGCCGGCTCGTCACCTTCCGCCAAAAACGCGCCCATTCAGATGCTTGGGTAGATGGCGAAGCCGAACGCATCGAATACGACAGCCAAACCGAACGCGCCCAACTTTTCAACCGCGCCCAAGTCCAGAGCGCGGGAGACTTGGTGAAAGGCCCTTACATCGAATACGACGTTTCCACCGAAAACTACCTCGTCACCGACGCGCCCGGAAAAACCCGCGAAACGCCCTCCCCCGACGGCCACCGTGTTCATGTCACCATTCAGCCAAAAGCAAAGACAGAAGAAAAAAAGCAGACAAAATAACCGGGCAAACGGGCTGTTTTCTTGTTATGTCGTGACGTAATACCTACCTAGGAATTTTTTTTGTGCATCGCACAAAAAAATTGTTGACATTCATTTTCTGAACCCTATAATTCAAAAAAACTTGTTGCTGTGCAACAAAAATACAAGGCTTGAAGTCCTAGCCCCAACTTTGCAGTACCCACTTTGCAGTATTGAAGTTCCACCTACCCACCTTTTTCCTTTTCTGGAGAGTTCCAATGACAACGTTCAACCCTGAACAATTCGCCGCCACCAACAAAGCCAACATCGAAACCCTGTTGAGCCTCACCAACAGTGCTTTCGCCAACGCCGAGCGTCTGGCTGCCCTCAACCTCAATACCGCCCGTTCCGTGCTGGAAGACAGCGTCTCTAACACCAAGGCCCTGCTCGGCACCAAAGACGTACAAGAACTGGTTTCCCTGCAAGCCTCGCTAATCCAGCCCCTGCTGGAAAAGTCTGTTGCTTACGCCCGCAGCGTTTATGAAATCGCTTCGCAAGGCCAAGAAGAACTGGCGAAAGTGCTTGAAACCCAGCTCGCCGAACTCAACAAGAACGTTTCTTCCGTGCTCGACAAAGCCGCTAAATCCGCCCCGGCGGGTTCTGACGTTGCCGTTGCCGCTGTGAAGTCGGCCATCGCCGCCGCCAACAGCGCCTACGACAATTTCTCCAAGGCCGTCAAGCAAGCGACCGAAATCGCTGAAGCCAACGTTGCCGCGGCCACCAACGCCACGGTCAAGGCTGTTTCTACCTCCTCCAAGGCTGCCAAGAAGTCTGCCTAATCGGAGACACTTTGGCGTCTGCCTAAACAGACAGCCGCCGAAGGACCGCAATACCAGAGCCAAATCCTGTACACAACAGGGTTTGGCTCTTTTAATATGTAGCCCCCGCGCACAGCTAAGCTCCCCTCATGAAACTGCGTATCTCTGCCGTTTTAGCCATTGCCGCCCTCTTTATTGCCGGGCTTTTCGTCTACACCGCTAAACCCCTTGCGCCAGAAGTCACCTTCACCACCCTGCAAGGCGAACGGCTTAATACGGCCGAGTTGCGCGGCAAAGTCATTTTGGTCAATTTCTGGGCCACCACCTGCGCAACGTGCGTCGCAGAAATGCCCAAGCTCATCAACACCCACCAAAAATTTGCTTCACGGGGACTAGAAACCATCGCCGTAGCAATGGATTACGACCCCGAATCGCAAGTACGCGCTTTTACTGAACGGGCAGGACTCCCCTTTAAGGTTGCCCTCGACGCTGACGGCGCCATCGCGCGCAGCTTTGAGGGTGTACGCCTCACGCCCACATCCTTCCTCATCGACCGCCAAGGCCGCATCGTCCACAAATACCTAGGCGAACCCGATTTCAGCGCACTGCACACC
>JAIRPB010000146.1 GCA_031257305.1 Azoarcus sp. | reverse complement strand
ATAACAAAATCATCGGGCGAGGTTTCAACCAGCCCATTACAAGGCACGACCCCACAGCGCATGCCGAAATCATCGCGCTACGCGACGCGGCCCACTGCCTTGGCAACTACCGATTACCGGGGTGCGAGTTGTTCGTTACCCTTGAGCCGTGCGCGATGTGTACCGGCGCCATTTTCCATGCCCGCATCGCCAAAATCATTTTTGGCGCGCACGACCCCAAAACCGGCGTGGCCGGCAGCGTACTTAACCTTTACGCTGACTCCCGGCTCAATCACCATGCCGAAATCCAAGGCGGCATACTCGCCAAAGAATGCGGCGAACTCCTCTCATCTTTTTTTGCCGCACGGCGCGCCCGTACCCTGTCTGCCTAAACCCCAACCATGCGCATCCTCGTCAGCATCCCCCGCCAGCAGCTTGAACTTTTCGCCCCTGACGGCGCGTGCATCCGCCGATACAGCGTTTCCACCGCTAAAAATGGCGCGGGCGAGCGCAACGGCAGCGGCTGTACGCCACGCGGCCGCCATCGTATCCGGGCAAAAATAGGCGCTCACGCCCCTTTTGCCGCCGCTTTCAAAGGCCGCAGGCTCACCGGCGAAATCTGGACACCCGAATTTGCCGCAACCCATCCCGCCCGGGACTGGATGCTCTCCCGCCTCCTGTGGCTCTGCGGCGAAGAACCCGGCTTCAACCGTGGCGGCAACGTCGACAGCATGCGCCGCTACATTTACATCCACGGCACCGGCGATGACCAACCTATGGGCGAACCCCGCTCCCACGGCTGTATCCGCATGCGTAACCGTGACGTGATTGAGCTTTTCGATTTGGTTGAAGCAGGAACCAAGGTTGAGATTGTGGCGTAGCTGCCCCGCCTACCGGATGGGCAATCCAGAAGGTTTCATCCTTAAAGACAACTACATAGACGTTGGCATCTCCAATGGCGTAAAGGGCAGTTTTTCCTTCGTTCACACCAACAATACCGTGCCCCTACACGAACACCTTTTTCGAGTAGCGCCTTTTTGATGTTTTGCCGCTTTTCAAACTCATCCTAATGAAGGGTAACGAGGTTATTAAAGGCGGCGAAGAATGCACCGATTTGCCCCTGTTCTTTATCACTCGGATAAAAGTTACCCCAAATATCCCGCCCCAACGGAACTCCACAGGTACGCTACAGACAAAAAAGCCGGGAAACCTTTTGTTTATCAGGTTTCCCGGCTTTCTTGGGAACGGTATTTGGTGGGTGTTGACGGGCTTGAACCGCCGACATTCGCCTTGTAAGGGCGACGCTCTACCAACTGAGCTAAACACCCGCCGATGTGGGCGGCTTTTGGGAGGCCGCCCGAAAAAAGGGCGCTATTTTACGGCGTCTTTCAGTGCTTTGCCAGCACGGAACTTGGGCGTTTTGGTGGCGGCAATTTTGATGGCTTTGCCCGTCTGCGGGTTGTGCCCGGTGCGGGCGGCCCGGTCTGCGACGGTGAAAGTTCCGAAACCGATGAGCGTAACGTCCTCCTTCTTTTCGAGCGCGGCGGTAATGGAGGCCGTCACGGCATCCAGTACCTTAGCGGCGATGACTTTGGTGACTTCGGCGCGGTCAGCGATTTCGTCGATTAATTCAGATTTGTTCATGCAGATACTCCCTCTCCAACTAGATAACTGTGGAAACGCTGTGTTTCGCAGGCCATTTCCACCCCGAAAATTTCAATGTGCCCGGATGGGCTGTGATGCGCTTGTCTCAGACTTTTCCGTGCCTACCACGGGAGAAGGGATTTCTTCCGGTTCGGGCAGCGGGACAGGTTTGCGTTCAAGCGCCAATTCAAGAACCTGATCAATCCAGCGCACTGGGATGATTTCAATCATGTTCTTGATGTTGTCGGGGATTTCGGCTAAGTCTTTGACGTTTTCTTCTGGAATCAGCGCGCGGGCAATACCGCCGCGCACAGCGGCCAGAAGTTTTTCTTTTAGCCCGCCGATGGGCAAGACTTCGCCGCGCAGGGTGATTTCGCCTGTCATGGCTACGTCACAGCACACGGGAATGCCTGTGAGCACGGAAACCAGCGCGGTGGTGATGGCGCTGCCTGCCGATGGGCCGTCTTTGGGAATCGCGCCTTCGGGCAGGTGGATGTGGATGTCGCTCTTTTGGTAGAAGTCGTTTTCGATGCCAAGCGAGCGGGCGCGGCGGCGCACGACGGACAGCGCGGCTTGGATGGACTCCTGCATGACTTCACCGAGTTTGCCGGTGGTCATGACCTTGCCTTTGCCGGAAAGGGCCACGGATTCGACGGTGAGTAGCTCGCCGCCGACTTCAGTCCACGCTAGCCCGGTGACTTGGCCAATCTGGTTTTGCTTTTCAGCAACACCGAAGTTGTAGCGGCGCACGCCGACGTATTTGTTCAGATTTTTGCTGTTGACGACGACTTTGCTGGTGCGCGGCTTGAGAACGAGGGATTTCACGACCTTGCGGCAAATTTTGGAGACTTCGCGCTCTAAGCCACGGACGCCCGCCTCGCGTGTGTAGTAACGGCAGATGTCGCGCAGGGCATCGTCAGTGACGGCCAGTTCAGTTTGCTTTAGCCCATTGTTTTTGAGTTGCTTGGGCAACAGGTAGCGGTGGGCGATGTTGACCTTTTCGTCCTCGGTATAGCCGGAAAGACGGATAACTTCCATGCGGTCGAGCAGGGGCGGCGGAATGTTGAGGGTGTTGGCGGTTGCCACAAACATGACATCGGAAAGGTCGTAGTCGACTTCGATGTAGTGGTCTTGGAAGGTGTGGTTTTGTTCTGGATCGAGCACTTCAAGCAGGGCGGATGACGGGTCGCCCCGGAAATCCATGCCGAGCTTGTCGACTTCGTCGAGCAGGAAAAGCGGGTTTTTGACGCCCACGCGGGTCATGTTCTGGAGAATCTTGCCGGGCATGGAACCGATGTAGGTGCGGCGATGCCCACGAATTTCGGCTTCGTCGCGCACACCGCCCAGCGCCATGCGTACAAACTTGCGATTGGTAGCGCGGGCAATGGATTGCCCAAGGGAAGTTTTGCCCACGCCGGGAGGCCCGACTAAGCAGAGGATGGGCGCTTTGACTTTATCAACACGTTGCTGCACAGCAAGGTATTCGAGAATGCGCTCTTTAACTTTCTCTAGCCCGTAGTGGTCTTTATCCAGAATTTTTTCGGCCCCGTTCAAATCCTTGCTGACACGTGAGCGTTTTTTCCACGGCAAGCCAATCATGGTGTCGACATAGTTGCGCACCACGGTGGCTTCAGCGGACATGGGCGCCATCATGCGTAGCTTTTTGAACTCGGCCTGCGTTTTGGTCAGGGCTTCTTTGGGCATGCCAGAAGTCTTGATTTTCTTTTCCATCTCTTCGAGGTCAGCACTTTCTTCGTTTTCCCCGAGTTCTTTCTGGATGGCCTTGACCTGTTCGTTGAGGTAATACTCGCGCTGGCTTTTTTCCATCTGGCGCTTGACGCGGCCACGGATGCGCTTCTCAACTTGGAGGATGTCGATTTCGTTCTCGATTTGCCCAAGCAACCGATTGAGCCGCTTGCCGATGTCCAACATTTGCAGGATTTCCTGCTTTTGTTCGAGCTTGAGCGGCAAGTGGGCGGCAATGGTATCGGCAAAACGCCCGGTGTCGTCGATGTTGGCGAGAGAGGAGAGTATTTCGGACGGGATTTTTTTATTGAGTTTAACGAATTGGTCAAACTGCGCGGTAATGGCCCGCCGCATGGCTTCGACTTCGGTCCCTTCCCTGCCCGGCACATGCCCGATTGGCGTGGCATAGCCCGTGAACATCTGGCGGCGTTCTTCTACTTTGTTGATGTGGGCGCGCTGCTGGCCTTCAACCAGCACTTTCAGCGTACCGTCAGGCAACCGGAGCATTTGCAGGATGCTGGCAATACAGCCCACATCGTAGAGGTCTGAAATAGAGGGTTCTTCTTTGGACGCAGACTTCTGGGCAACGAGTAGAAGGCTTTTGCCCGAATCCATTGCGGATTCCAGCGCCTTAACGGATTTGGGGCGTCCCACGAAAAGCGGGATAACCATGTGGGGGAACACGACCACGTCACGTAGCGGTAGAAGGGGCAGTTCCAAAATTTCGTTGGGGAGAGCGGCAGAACCCGACATTCACGTTTTCCTTAAAATGAACCGTCCCCATATGGGGCACGGTTCCATTTATTCAAGCCACCAACAGCGCACTTAGTTGGAACCCGACACTTTTTGCTGATCGGCGTAGATGAGCAGCGGTTTTGAACTTTCCACGATAGTACCCTCATCAACGACGGCTTTGATGACGTCATCTTGGCTAGGCAAATCGTACATGATGTCGAGAAGCGCCATTTCAAGTATGGAGCGAAGCCCCCGTGCGCCGGTTTTGCGCTTGATGGCTTTTTTTGCCACCGCATGCAGCGCGGCAGGGCGAACTTCGAGTTCCACGCCTTCCATCGCAAAGAGCTTCTGGTATTGCTTGATAAGCGCGTTTTTAGGCTCGATAAGTATCTTGATAAGCGCGTCTTCGTCGAGTTCGTGCAACGTGGCGACCACGGGGAGACGGCCAATGAGTTCGGGGATGAGGCCAAATTTGATGAGGTCCTCCGGCTCGACTTGGCCAAAAGTTTCGGTGAGGCTGTGACGCTCGCCGCTTTTGACTTCCGCGCCAAAACCGATGCCGGCTTTGTCTGTGCGGTTGAGGATGATTTTTTCTAGCCCGTCGAACGCGCCGCCGCAGATAAACAGCACATTGGTGGTGTCGACTTGGATGAAGTCCTGATTGGGGTGCTTGCGCCCGCCCTGCGGGGGGATAGAGGCAATGGTGCCTTCAACCAGTTTCAGCAGTGCCTGCTGTACGCCTTCGCCGGATACGTCACGGGTAATTGAAGGGTTGTCGGACTTGCGGGATATTTTGTCGATTTCGTCGATATAGACGATGCCCTGCTGGGCTTTTTCAACATCGTAATCGCACTTCTGAAGCAGTTTTTGGATGATGTTTTCAACATCCTCGCCCACATACCCCGCTTCAGTGAGCGTGGTCGCGTCAGCCATCACAAAAGGTACGTTGAGCAGCCGCGCCATCGTCTGCGCCAGCAAGGTTTTGCCGGAGCCCGTAGGTCCAATCAGCAAAATGTTGCTCTTGGCAAGCTCCACGTCATCTTTGACGGTATTGCTTAAGTGGCGCAAACGCTTGTAATGGTTATAAACCGCTACCGATAAACTGCGCTTGGCGAGCGGTTGCCCAATTACGTATTGGTCAAGGATGGCACAGATTTCGTGGGGCGTAGGCAGTTGCCCCCGGATGCTCTCCACCCCAAGCCCTTCAGCCACTTCCTCGCGGATAATGTCGTTGCACAGGCCAATACATTCATCGCAGATAAATACAGAAGGTCCCGCAATGAGCTTGCGGACTTCGTGTTGGCTCTTGCCGCAAAACGAACAATAGAGCAATTTTTCACCGTCTGCGCCCGTTCTCTTGTCCGGCATGGTCGTCTCTCCCTTCGTCGTTAGATGTCGCTACGCGACGCCATCACTTTGTCGACCAAACCGTACTCTACCGCAGCAGATGCAGACAGGAAATTATCCCGGTCGGTATCCCTTTCGACTTGCTCAACGGGCTTGCCTGTGTGCTTCGACAACATTTCGTTGAGCCGGGAACGCAAATAAAGAATTTCGCGCGCATGAATTTCGATGTCAGACGCCTGTCCTTGGAAACCGCCCATCGGCTGGTGAATCATGACCCGGGAATTGGGTAGGCAAAAACGCTTGCCCTTTGTGCCGGCCGCAAGAAGAAACGCCCCCATGCTCGCCGCTTGCCCCAAGCACAACGTACTCACATCAGGCTTGATGAACTGCATGGTGTCGTAGATAGCGAGTCCCGCCGTCACCGAACCGCCGGGGGAATTGATGTAGAAGAAAATATCCTTTTCAGGATTTTCGGATTCAAGAAAAAGCAACTGCGCCACAATTAGGTTGGCCGTGGCGTCATTGACTGGTCCCACGAGAAACACAATCCGCTCTTTGAGCAAACGTGAATAAATGTCGTAGGCTCGCTCGCCCCGCCCGCTTTGCTCGATGACCATCGGCACTAAGCCGAGGCTCACCGGGTCCCAACCATTGTTATCTTGCATGGAAAATCCGTCCATCATTTGCCTTATTTCCGTGCGGCTTTATTCAGCCGCCGCACCGCCGCCCATGAGTTCGTCAAAAGAAACAGCCTTGTCGCTGGTTTTGGCTTTAGCGCAAACCCATTCCACAACGTTTTCTTCGGTCACGAATGCTTCCGCTCCCGCCAAACGTTCCGGCTTGGCATAGTACCAACGTATCAGTTCCTCGGGGTCTTCGTAACTCTCCGACATTTCCCGGATCAGCGTGCGTGTTTGCTCCGGTTTAGCGCGAAGATTCTCGTCTTTGATGAGTTCAGCCATGATAAGGCCGAGTTTTACCCGTTTGACCGCCTGTTCCGTAAACCAAGCCGCTTCAACCGGCACATTTTTGGCGGCCAGACCACGGTTTTCAAGGTCTTGGCGGGCGTTTTCAGCCAATTGCTCTGATTCTGCCTGAACCAGTGACTTAGGCGCATCCATCGGCGCGACGCTCAATAGCGCCTCCATTGCCTGATTCTTGATTCTCGCCTGAACGCGGCGCTTAACTTCGCGGGCAAGGTTGCCTTTGACCTCCTCGCGCAATTTGGCGATTTCGCCATCAGCCACGCCAAGCGATTTCGCAAATTCCGCATCCACTTCCGGCAGGACGGGCGCTTCAACTTTTTTCACCGCCACTTCAAACTGCACCGTCTGGCCGGCCATGTTTTTGGCGTGGTAATCGGCGGGAAAGGTGAGGTCAAACGTCTTGCTCTCTCCTATCCCAAGCCCTATTACGCCCGTCTCAAAATCTTTCAGCATGGCCCCGGAACCGAGCACGAACGGAAAATCCTTCGCCTGCCCGCCCTCAAACGGCTCGCCATTCATGCGCCCGGTAAAGTCGACCGTAGCGCGGTCGCCGTCAGCCACGGGGCGGTCCGCCGTCTCGTAGCGGGTGCGTTGTTTCCGCAACACTTCGAGGGTCTTGTCGACTTCGGCATCCCCCACTTCCAACACGGGGCGTTCGATGACGCAGCCAGATAAATCGCCAATCACGACTTCCGGGAATATTTCAAACACGGCGCTAAATTCAAGCTGGCCTTCTGCGGAATTCTGCTTGGGCTCAATCCGGGGGCTGCCCGCCACGCGCAGCTTTTGCGCACGAATCGCCTCACCGAAGGCTTTTTCCACAGCGGCGCCGATGGCTTCAGAACGCGCCTGCGGCGCGTAAGTACGCGCCACAACGCTTACCGGCACCTTGCCGGGGCGAAAACCCGGCATCTTGATTGTGCGGGAAAGTTTTTTGAGGCGGGAATCAATATCCTTGTCGATGTCCGCCAAGGCAACAGATACATCAATGCGGCGCTCCAGTGCGCTCGTGGTTTCCTGATTGGTTTGCATGCAACGATCCTGACTGGGTCAAAATAACACTGGCTAACACTGGCGCGGTTTCATCAAGAAAACCAAAACCACAAAAACCAGCCCTTTTATCAAGGCGTGCATTCTATACCGGGTTTGCGGACTGTCTCCAAATTCGTTTTGGTAGCATCAGAACCGTAACGAGTCATTTTTGGCCTTTGTTATCGCTTCCGGCATGTTCTGCCCATCTCGAACCTATCACTATGCCCTCTCATCCCATTTATTCCATCCGGGACATCCGCGAAATCGAGCGCCAATGTCTGCCCGGCGCACAGCCCCCGCTCATGGAACGCGCCGGAAATGCCGCCGCCCATGACGCCGCCCAACTCCTTGCTACCCGCCCCGGCCCCGTGCTCGTCGTCTGCGGGCCGGGCAACAATGGCGGCGACGGTTTTGTGCTGGCACGTGAATTGCGCCGCCAAAAACACGAAATAACCGTCGTGTTTGCTGGAGATACTGCCCGTTTACCGGAAGATGCCGCCCAAGCCTATGCGGGTTTTCTCCAAATGGGCGGAAAAACCCTCGCAAATATCCCCCCCGCGCCAACAGGCAGATGGGCGCTTATTGTCGACGCCCTTTTCGGCATTGGCTTACAACGCCCTATCGAAAACCCCCTCCGCGACTGGATAAACGCCCTCAACGCCCTGCCTGCTTTGCGGCTGGCCATTGACATCCCAAGCGGGCTAGACGCCGACACGGGACGTATTCTGGGTACCTGCCTACGCGCCACGCACACCACCACTTTCATCGCCCTCAAACCCGGCCTGCTGACGCTCGACGGCCCGGACTACTGCGGAAAAATATCGCTCCAAAAAATCGGCATCGACGCCCCCTCGCACATTCCGCCCTCCGGCCATCTCATCAGCCCATCCCTTTTCGCGGCGCACCTCACACCCCGCCCCCGCAACACGCACAAAGGGCAAAACGGCGACGCCTGCATTCTAGGCGGCGCACCGGGCATGGCAGGAGCCGCCTTGCTGGCCGCCCGGGCGGCACTGCATCTGGGCGCCGGCCGTGTCTATGCCTGTCTGTTAGATTCCGCCGCGCCCTGCGTCGACCCCGCCCAACCTGAACTCATGCTGCGTCCCGCCCACCAGATGCCAGAGCGCCCAAGCGCCATCGCCATCGGGCCGGGGCTTGGAACCCAAGAAGAAGCCAAACACCTATTGCAGACTGTTATCGGTCTGGCTATTCCCCTATTGTTCGATGCCGACGCACTCAACCTCATAAGCCAAGAACCCAACCTAATAGGCCCCATCGCCTCACGGCACGCCGCGACGCTCCTCACGCCCCATCCCGCCGAAGCGGGACGCCTGCTTGGCATCAGCACCGCCGAAGTCCAAGCCGACCGCATAGCCGCCGCTCTCCGTCTCGCGCAAAAATTCAATGCCTATACCGTACTCAAAGGCTGCGGCAGCGTTATTGCGGCACCTGACGGGCGTTGGTTCATCAACACCACAGGCAACCCCGGCATGGCCAGCGCGGGCATGGGAGACGTCTTGAGCGGCATTACACTGGCGCTACTCGCACAAGGCTGGCCCGCCGAAAACGCATTGCTGTGTGCTGTCCATCTACACGGAGAAGCCGCCGACCGCCTCGCCGCAAAAAACATCGGGCCAATAGGTCTCACGGCAGGCGAAACAATTTTCGCGGCGCGGGAAACGTTCAACGCATGGGCCGCAGAAAACCGGGCTTCGCCAGGAATAACGCCAACA
>JAIRPB010000015.1 GCA_031257305.1 Azoarcus sp. | reverse complement strand
CACATCCGCTACAATCCACTCTTTTTTCACGCCCCAACCATCATGGAACTAGATAAGAGTTTTGAGCCTGCGGCGATTGAATCCCGCCGTTATGCGGAATGGGAATCCCGCAATTATTTTGCCGTGGGTTTAGATACAACAAAACCTAAAGAACAATCTTTCTGCATCTTGCTGCCGCCGCCCAACGTTACCGGTACGCTGCATATGGGGCACGGTTTTAACCAAACGTTGATGGACGCGTTAACGCGCTACCACAGGATGCGCGGCGACAACACGCTCTGGCAGCCGGGGACCGACCATGCGGGCATTGCCACGCAGATTGTCGTGGAGCGCCAGTTAGACGCGCAGGGCATTTCCCGACATGACCTAGGGCGCGAAAAGTTTCTTGAAAAAGTCTGGGAATGGAAAAAATTTTCCGGCGGCGCTATCACCCGGCAGATGCGGCGTTTGGGCAGTAGCCCGGACTGGGCACGCGAACGCTTCACGATGGACGAGGGGCTAAACCGCATTGTCACCCAAACTTTCGTGCGCCTTTTTAAGGAAGGTTTGATTTACCGGGGCAAACGGCTTGTTAATTGGGACCCGAAACTCAAAACGGCGGTGTCTGACCTTGAAGTGGAAAGCGAGGAAGAGGACGGTTTTCTCTGGTACATCCGCTATCCCTTGGCTGACGGTAGCGGGCATCTCACCGTGGCGACTACCCGCCCGGAGACGATGCTAGGCGATACTGCCGTGATGGTGCATCCTGAAGATGAGCGTTATAGGCATCTCATCGGAAAGTCGGTGAAGCTGCCGCTTACTGAGCGCGATATTCCGGTGATTGCCGACGAATATGTGGACAGGGAATTCGGTACCGGCGTAGTAAAAGTGACTCCTGCGCACGACTTCAACGACTATGCCGTGGGGCTACGGCACGGATTGCCGATGATTTCCGTTCTCACGCTAGAAGCCACGATTAACAACGAAGCGCCGGAACAGTACCGGGGCATGGATAGGTTTTCGGCGCGGGAACAGATTGTCAAAGACTTAGAAACGCAAGGTCTGCTTGAGAAAGTAGAAAAGCACAAGCTCAAAGTCCCGCGTGGCGACCGCACGGGCGTGGTGCTGGAACCCATGCTCACCGACCAATGGTTTGTGGCGATGTCCGAGCCGGGGAAGGATGGCAAATCCATTACCCAGAAAGCATTGGACGTGGTTGCCAGCGGCAAAATCCGTTTTTATCCCGAAAACTGGGTGAATACCTACAACCAATGGCTAGGCAATATCCAAGACTGGTGCATTTCCCGCCAGCTTTGGTGGGGGCATCAGATTCCAGCGTGGTATGACAGTACAGGGGCTGTTTATGTAGCAGAAAATGAAGAAGAAGCATACGTCCAGTTCAAACCTGTTATTGACACTGCCATAAAAATGTTTTATGACCCGGAGTATACGTCTGGCAATGCAGAAGTTGACGATAAGGCGTATGAACTCCTTAGTGGGAAAAATTCAGTCGAAGAGATTGAAGCAGAGCGTCTCACCCGCGACCCCGACGTGCTCGACACTTGGTATTCCTCGGCGCTGTGGCCCTTTTCCACGCTCGACTGGACGCCCGGCTACCCGGAAAAATCCAACCCGGCGCTGGACCTTTACCTGCCGTCTACGGTGCTGGTCACGGGTTTTGACATCATCTTTTTCTGGGTGGCGCGCATGGTGATGATGACCCAGCACATCACCGGGCAAATCCCCTTTAAGCATGTTTATGTGCACGGCCTTATCCGCGATGCGGAAGGGCAGAAGATGAGCAAATCCAAAGGCAACGTGCTGGACCCGATTGACCTCATCGACGGCATTGGCATTGACGCGCTAGTAGAAAAGCGCACTTTTGGGCTGATGAACCCCAAACAGCGTGCGCAAATCGAAAAACATACCCGCAAAGAATTCCCCAACGGCATTCCCGGCTTTGGCGCGGACGCCCTGCGCTTCACTTTTGCCTCGCTCGCCTCGCCGGGGCGCGACATCAAATTCGACTTGAGCCGCTGCGAGGGCTACCGCAATTTCTGCAACAAACTCTGGAACGCCACCCGTTTTGTGCTGATGAACTGCGAAGGGCGGAACACGCTTCCCGCGCCGCCCGCCCGCGCGCTTTCTTTTGCTGACCGATGGATTATCAGCCTGCTACAAAAACTCACTGAAGAAGTCGCCAGACACTTTGCCGAATACCGTTTCGACTTGCTCGCGCAGGCGCTTTACCGTTTTATCTGGGACGAGTTCTGCGACTGGTATCTTGAAATCGCCAAAATCGAAATGGCCGCAAACGGCGAAGGGGCAGATGCCGCCCGCCACACGCTGGCACACGTGCTGGAAGCCCTGCTACGGCTGGCGCATCCGCTCATTCCCTTCATCACTGAAGAACTCTGGCAAAGCATCGCCCCGCTGGCCGGGAAAAAAGTGTGTGACAGCATCATGCTGGCCCCTTACCCCCAAGCCGATTCATCGCTCATCGACATCGATGCCGAAACGAAAGTGGGCGAACTCAAGGCGCTGGTTTACGCTTGCCGCAACCTGCGCGGGGAAATGAATATCTCCCCAGCGCAAAAAACGCCGCTCATCATCGCCTCCCCGGCAGGCGCAAACGCCCTGCAAGCCTACGTGCCTTATCTCATAGGGCTTGCCAAGCTCTCCGGCGTTGAAATGGCCCACGAAATCAATGAGGACTCCCCCGCTCCCGTGGCGCTCGTAGGCGATGCGCGGCTCATGCTCAAAGTAGAAATCGACCTCGAAGCAGAACGCGAACGCCTAAGCAAAGAAATTGCCCGCTTAGAAAACGAAGTCTCCAAAGCCCAAAACAAACTCGGCAACGCCAATTTCGTAGACCGCGCCCCCCCCGCCGTCGTCGCGCAAGAGCGCGAGCGTCTGGCGAATTTCCAAGCGGCGCTAGATACATTGCGGCCCCGACTGGCACGGCTGTAGGGACACTTGGCAAGTGCCACACTCTCCCAGAGGGAGAGTGTTTCAGGGAGCGCCGCAAAAGCGAACCGCGAAGGGACGCGAATAAACGCTAATTTATTGGACGGATTTTTTGGGAGGTTTCGCGTATATTCGCGTCCCTTCGCAGTTTTCCGGCTGGGCGGAACGGACGAGGCAAGCCTTGCCCCCACAAGCCAGAGCGATGGAACAGTTCCTATCCCTGCCTAACCTAACTCCGGCCCCGTCATTGCGAGAAGCGAAGCGACGGAGCAATCCAGAATGGCCGGAATAGCGGCGGCATGGATTGCTTCGCTACGCTCGCAATGACGAATGTTCTGCAATGGCTTGAGGGCAGAGACGGTACCTACGTTAATTTTTACGCCGTACCCTTGTTATCTACCGTCCCGTGCGCAACCC
>JAIRPB010000217.1 GCA_031257305.1 Azoarcus sp. | reverse complement strand
CACAAATCACATCGTGCCGTTATCCCTGCGGAAAGCGTAGACTAAAAAACTACAAGCTCAAGAAAGAGGCGTAAATAGCATAGCAACTACCGTGCGGTTAAATTGCTAAGCCCCTGAAGTTTTTGGTAGATGGCGGTATTCACCAGTTTTTCGTTCTCTCTGGCAAAATCCACCACAAGGCGTCCATCATGTGCTTGAGCGTTTGGGTTTGCCCCTGCTTCTAATAGAATTTCTATAATTTCTGGATTGCTATTATTTTCAGCGGCCCATATTAAAGGCGTTTTACCATCTTGGTTTTGTGCATTGATTTTTGCGCCCGCTTTTAGCAGTGTTTTTATTATTTCGGGATTGGGGTTTTCTTGTGCGGCCCACATTAAAGACGTAGAACCATTTTTGCCTAATATATTAACATTGATACCGGCTTTTAATAAGGTTGTGATTATTTCTGGATTGCTATTATAGGCGGCGGCATGCATTAAAGCGGTGGAACCATATTCACTCCGTGCGTTAATTCTTGCCCCTGCTTTTAATAATGTTTTTATTATCATTGGGTTATTGTTTTTTTCGGCGGCATGAATCAAAACCGTGGAACTATTTTCATCCCGTGCGTTAACTTTTGCCCCTGCCTTTAACAGCGTTGTTATGATTTCGGGATTGTTGTTAAACGCGGCCGCGTACATTAAGGTTGTGATTCCGTCTTTGTTTCGTGCGTTAACGTTGATGCCCGTTTTTAATAGTGCCGTTATTATTTCTGGATTGTTATTATTTTTTGCGGCCCACATCAAGGCGGTAGTGTTATTTTTGTCCTGCGCTTTAACATCAGCCCCTGCTTTTATTAGAGCTTTTAATATTTCTGGATTGTTTGTTCTTTCTGCGGCAATCGTAAAAGGAGTAGAGCCGTTTTTGCTTTCTGCGTTAATGTTAGCCCCGGCTTCTAGCAGGGTTGTGATAATTTCAAGGTTATTTGTTTTTCCTACTGCCCACATCAAAGCGGTAAAATCTTCTTTACCCTGCGCTTTAATTTCTGCTCCGGCTTCTAGCAATAATTTTATTATTTCGAGTTGGCTACCATGCTGTGCGGCAAGTATTAAGGGCGTATTGCCGTCTTTATCCCGCGCATTGATATTTGCCCCTTTTTGTATTGCTATTTTAATTTTTTCCAGATTATCATTTTTACAAAGTTCAAAAAAATTCTCATCATTTGAGGGAGAATGTATTAAACCGCTTTGCTCTGCTATTTTTGGGCTTAACACACTTTGTTCCGCCATATTTTGTTCCGCAACCGGGGTCTGGCATCCCGCCCCCCAGAACAGGGTGACAGCCAGAATGGACGTACTAGAAATTGCTTTGGCAACGTTTTTCATGTTCCCTCCCTCCCGTTTTTGTGTGGCCTATGTACCCAAAACCTAAAACCGCATCGTTTCGATACATAGATTCGCATAGTCTAACCAAATATGCACGAATATTAAACCGGGCACAAAAAATACATGCAAACGCGGTGAGCATCATTTTTATAGCGGCAAGTTCTGTTTGCGCACGTTTTGTGCCTACCCTTTAATGCGCCTCATCCCAATTCAGCCCCACGCCCACATCTACCCGGAGCGGCACAGAGAGTTGGGCGACGTTTTCCATGAGCCGGGGGAGTGCCGTGCGTAGGGTGTCGAGTTCTCCGTCGGGGACTTCTAGCACCAGTTCGTCGTGGACTTGCAGGATGAGCCGGGCTTGGGAGTTCGAGTCGGCCAGCCAGTGATGGACGGCAATCATTGCTTTTTTGATGAGGTCGGCGGCGGTGCCCTGCATGGGGGCGTTGATGGCGGCGCGTTCTGCGCCTTGGCGGCGGTTGAACTGGCGGGCGGAAATATCGGGAAGGTAGAGGCGGCGGCCAAAAACAGTTTCGACGTAGCCCTTTTCATGCGCGACGGCCCTAATCCGCTCCATGTAGGCGGCTACGCCGGGGTAGCGCGCAAAGTAGCGGTCAATCCAGCGTTGCGCGGAACTGCGGTCAATGCCCAGTGCTTTGGCTAGGCCGTGCGCGCTCATGCCGTAGATGAGGCCAAAATTGATGACTTTGGCGTAACGGCGCTGCTCGCTGGCAACGGATTCTGGGGCGATGCCAAAGACTTCGGCGGCGGTGGCGCGGTGGACATCCTCGCCCTGCGCGAACGCATTGAGCAGGCGGGCGTCGTTTGATAGGTGCGCCATGATGCGCAGTTCAATTTGCGAATAATCTGCCGAAACGATGCGGCAACCGCGTGGGGCAATGAAGGCGGCGCGGATGCGGCGCCCTTCCGCCGTGCGCACGGGGATGTTTTGCAGGTTGGGGTCAGAACTGGCGAGCCGCCCGGTGACGGCGGTGGCCTGCGAAAAATGGGTATGTACCCTGCCCGTGGCGGGATTGACCATGCGCGGCAGTTTGTCGGTGTAGGTGCCTTTGAGCTTGGAGAGGCTACGGTGCTCTAACAGTAGTTTGGGCAACGGATAGTCTTCGGCGAGTTCGCTTAACACATCTTCGTCAGTGGAGGGTTGCCCGGTGGCGGTTTTTTTGCGGATGGGCAGTCCCAATGTGCCGAAAAGAATTTCTCCTAATTGTTTTGGGGAACCGAGGTTGAAGGCTTTGCCCGCCAGCGTGTGGGCTTCGCGTTCTAAGTCGAGCAGCCGCCGCCCGAGTTCGTTGCTTTGCTGCGCGAGCAGGAACGGGTCAATGAGTACGCCGGTGCGCTCCATCGCCAGCAGTACGTGAAGAGTCGGCAGTTCGATGTGTTGGTAGATGGAGGCAAGCGCCGGGACGGCTTCCACGCTCGGCCAGAGCTTTTGGTGTAGGCGCAAGGTGACATCCGCATCTTCAGCGGCGTAACGGGTTGCCGTATCGAGCGGGACTTCATCAAAACCGATTTGTTTTGTGCCCGTGCCGCACACTTGCGCGTAAGAAACCGGCGTTATCCCGATATGCCGCTTGGCAAGCGAATCCATATCGTGGGGGCGGTCGCTTTCGAGCACGTAAGATTGGATTAAGGTGTCATGGGCGATGCCCCGCAGCGTGATGTGGTGGTTGGCAAAAACATGGGCATCAAACTTGATGTTTTGTCCCAATTTGGGGTGCGCGTCAGATTCCAGCCAAGGTTTGAGCCTTGCGAGCGCCTCGTCAAACGGCTGTTGGGCCGGCAGGTCCGGGCCGCGATGGGCCAGCGGCAAGTAGACGGCATCATCCGGCGCAAACGCGAAGGAAATGCCCACCAGCCGCGCCGTCATGGAATCTAGGCCCACTGTTTCGGTATCCAGCGCAACCAGTTTGGATGTGGAAGATTCCAAGCGTTTTAGCAGCGCGTCAAAATCCGGCTGATGGGTTATGGCACGGTAATGGGCGTAATTGAGCGTTTGGGCGGGCGGGGCGTTTTCGGCGTTTTCATCAGGCTGAAAGCGCCTTATCGGGTTGCTCGGCGCCGGGAAAGCGGCTGAAGCGGCGGCAGTTTGCCCCCCCTGCCCTAACCAGCTTCTGAATTCAAACCGTTCGTAGAGCAGGTTTAATGCTTGGTAATCCGGTTCGCGCAAGGCCAAACCATCAAGGCTCACGGGCAGGCTGACATCTGTAGCAACTGTTACCAGACGGCGGCCCAAGGGCAGGAAATCCAGATGACGGCGCAGGTTTTCGCCTACTTTTCCGCCTATTTCATCCGCATGGGCCATCAGGTTATCCAGATTGCCAAATTCGGCTAACCACTTTACTGCGGTTTTGGGGCCGCATTTTTCTACGCCGGGGACGTTGTCGACCGAGTCCCCAATTAAGGCGAGGTAATCCACGATGCGCGACGGCGGCACGCCGAATTTAGCTTCAACGCCTGCCTCGTCGAGCGTCTCCCCGCTCATCGTGTTGACCCAGAGCACGCCGGGGCGCACAAGCTGCGTTAAATCTTTGTCGCCGGTGGAAATCACGGTATTCCAGCCGCGTTCCGTGCCTAGCCGGGTGAGCGTACCGATTACGTCATCCGCTTCCACGCCTTCAACGGATAGCAGCGGCCAGCCTTCTGCCCTAACGGCCTCAAAGAGCGGCGCAATTTGCGCGGCAAGGTCATCAGGCATGGGCGGACGGTTGGCTTTGTACTGCGAATACCATTCGTCACGAAAAGTCAACCCTTTGGCATCGAATACACAAGCGCGATAATCTGCCTTGTAGTCACTAGCCAACCGTCGTAGCATCGATAGCACACCCCGAATCGCCCCGGTCGGCTCGCCGCGCGAAGTTCGCAGGTCGGGCAAGGCATGGAAAGCTCGGTACAGATAACTGGAACCATCCACAAGCAATAGGGTGGTCATCGAAAATAACCTCTCGGTTAAAAAAACAGGGCACAAATGAGCGCAAAAGA
This sequence comes from Azoarcus sp., assembly GCA_031257305.1. Taxonomy (GTDB): domain Bacteria; phylum Pseudomonadota; class Gammaproteobacteria; order Burkholderiales; family Rhodocyclaceae; genus WRNU01. Next base: position 7,964 of record JAIRPB010000217.1, on the reverse strand, counting down.
AAAAATCCCGCCGAGCGTGGTTGCCGCCGCGCCGCATTCCAACGGGCGCGAATCATGGCGGGTTTTTGGGATTATGTCAGAGTTCGTCGAAGCCACCGAAAGGTTAAGCGCCATCAGCCCTGCGGTGTCTATCTTCGGCAGCGCGCGCATCAAACCGGAGCATCCTTATTACGCGCTTGCCGAGCGTATTGCCCGGTTACTTTCAGATGCGGGTTTCTCGGTCATTTCGGGCGGGGGGCCCGGCATTATGGAAGCGGCCAATAAAGGCGCGTTCTTCGGCAAAAGCCCTTCTGTCGGACTCAACATCCAACTCCCGCTAGAACAACAAGCCAACACTTATCAGGACATTTCCCAGACTTTCCGGCATTTTTTCGCCCGTAAATTTATGTTCGTGAAATGCGCGAGTGCTTATGTGGTGATGCCGGGCGGGTTTGGGACGCTTGACGAACTGCTTGAAGCAATGACATTGGTGCAGACGCGCAAGAGCCGGCAAATTCCCATCATCCTTGTGCACAGCGCTTTCTGGCGCGGGTTGCTCGACTGGTTTAGGGAACGCCTCGTGGATGAGCAGATGATTTCTCTCGAGGACATTAACCTCGTCCAGACTATCGACGAACCCGATGCCGTTGTTGAGGCTATCTTCAAACATTACGAGACTCGCGGTTTTATGCCCTTGCCCGAAGAGCATGAAATCATGCTTAATCTCTGAACCTTGAAACGGAGAACACCATCATGCGCACTTTTCCAATCACCGCCGCTCTCGTTTTCTGTTCTGGACTCTTTTCATCCGGAGTGCTTTTTGCCCAAGAGCCGCCGCCGGCGCTTGAACCGCTTGACGAAGAATTGCCGCAAGTCACGGCCGTTAAACAGGGGGAAACCATTACCGAATACCGCTACCGGGGCGGGAAGCCTTATATGGTCAAGGTAACGCCCAAAAACGCGCCAGCTTATTATTTATTTAACCAAGAAAGCAAAGGCCGCGTGATTCCCGACGACAACGCCAACCGGCGCGCCCTGCCGACTTGGACGCTCACTAATTGGTAGGGCATGTCCGTATTTACACTGCCTGATAAAGAGGCACTGGCACACTGGATAGGCCACTACGCTATCGGGCAATTGGTCAAATTTGAAGGCATCGCGGGCGGGGTCCAAAACAGCAACTTTTTTGTGACCACAACGCTGGGCCGCTACGTCCTGACGCTGTTCGAGAACATCTCCCGCGCTGATTTGCCCTATTACTTAAACCTCATGGCGCACCTCGCCCGCCACGGTTTGCCCGTCCCCGCGCCTATTGCCAATCGTGACAACGAATACCTAGGCACGCTGGCGGGCAAGCCGGCAGTGTTGGTCCTCCGGCTCACGGGAAGTTCAGAAATGCAGCCCACGCCGGCACACTGCGCCCGTATCGGTACCATGCTTGCGGGACTGCATCTGGCCGGCCGTTCCTACGGGCGGCGGCTGCCCAACCCACGCGGCGCACACTGGCGGGCACAAACCGCCGCACAGATACGCCCCTGCCTAAACGCTCACGACGCGGCGCTGCTTGATGCCGAAATACGTTTCCAAGACAGTGCCAGCCCCTTGTTTTCGCGGTTGCCGTCTGGCGCTATCCACGGCGACCTTTTCCGGGATAACGTGCTTTGGGTGGATGGGTTTATCGGGGGCGTTATCGATTTTTATTTTGCCGGGCACGATGCCCTGCTCTATGACGTGGCCGTTGCCGCTAACGACTGGTGCCGCATGCCCGACGGCTCGCTTCACGCAGAACGCGCAAACGCCCTGTTTGTCGCTTATCATTACGCCCGTCCCTTTACGGATGCTGAACGCGCTGCTTGGCCGGCAATGCTGCGGGCGGCGGCGCTGCGGTTTTGGCTGTCACGAACGGCTGACCGCGCCTTGCCCCGCGCCGGCGAGCTTGTTATGGTCAAAGAGCCGGACGAATACCGTGACATCCTTCTGCAACACATCCAGTCTGTCCCGCCTTTGCCAACAGCCGCGCCAGACACTGAAACCGAATGCCGCCCATGAACCCAAACCATTCCGCTGACGCCGAACCAGACTTCTCCGAGGCTCCCGAAGGCGCCGATGCCACGCCGGAATCAACCGCCCCCCCCCCGCCAAAACGTAGGCGGCACAGAATCGTCCAAGAAGAAATCCGCCCGCTCAAAGTCCGGCGCGTTTCCATGTGGCATGGCTGGTACTGGCTCATTGAAGGGTTCATCCTGCTGGCCCGCAATCCCGCGTTTCTCTTTTTTCTGTCGTTTAGCCTAGTGCTTGTTTTTATAGCCACGGCGTTTATCCGGGTCGAAGTCGGCAACGCCCAAAGGGACGTTGGCTATGCGATTTTCATCGTGCTTTACCCGGGGCTGTTTTTGGGTGTCTGGAACGGTTGCCGTGCGGTCGACCGCAAACGCAAACTTAGCCCGGCACTGTTGGTTTCAGGCTTCCGCCGCCGTGCCTACGATTTACTGTTACTCGGTTTTTCCTATTTTGTTTTTATGACGGTTCTGCCGTTGCTCACCCTTCCCATTGACGGCGGCGTGGTATGGAATCTCCTCGTCAGCGGCATCCTCCCGAGCAACCAACCCTTTCCGGGCTTTCTTTTTGAACCGCCCGTGAGCTATTCGGGACTTGTTTTTCTCATCCCAACCCTGCTGTGCACAATGGCATACCTTTTTGCGCCCCAGCTTATCGGGTGGTGGCGATTGCCCATGCTCAAAGCGATGTCTTTCAGTTTCAGGGGATGCCTCGTCAACTTATTGCCATTTTTTATCTATACCTGCTGCTTCTGCTTTTTCTTGCTGGCGCTACCCATTTTTCTGTTCAATTTTGTTTCCAGCCTGATGGAAGGATTGAGCATTGTGGCCTGCGTTATTTACATATTGGTCGTCATTCCCGCCGTATTTGCCAGTTTCTATGTTGCGGCGCGCGACATTTACGGATTCCCCCGCCGCAGAAGGCACCAGCACCCACAGCCCCATCGCTCCCCGGCAAACTCCCCCGCCCGCAAAAAACAGGCGCTGGAAACGTAACACCGTGCCTTGCCCCTACAAAACCGCTAAACAGTTTCCCCAACGCTCCGGCCCTACTCACGAATGAATACGCCCGCCCATCTGGAACAAATCATCATCAACGCCCTTAAAGACGTTAAAGCCCGTGACATCGAAGTTATCGATACCTCCCAGCTAAGCTCCCAATTTGAACGCATCATCGTTGCCTGCGGCGACTCAGGACGCCAGACGCGGGCGCTTGCGCACAACGTTTTAGACCGCGTTCATGAAGCGGGATGCAAAGTGCTAGGCATTGAAGGTGAAGAAAACGGGGAATGGGTGCTCGTTGATTTGGGCGACATTGTTGTGCACGTCATGCAGCCCGCTATCCGTGCCTACTACCGGCTTGAAGAACTCTGGTCTGCCCGCCCTGCCCGTCACGCCGCAACGGGCGCAAGTATTTTGGAAACCTAAATTGAAACTCCTCATCGTCGCTGTCGGACATCGTATGCCAACGTGGACGCAGGACGGTTTTGACGACTTTGCGCGGCGGATGCCGCGTGAAATGCCGCTTGAATTGCTCGAAGTCAAAGCCGAGCCACGCGGGGCCGGCAAAACGCCGCCGATGATGATGGAAGCCGAAGCCCTCCGTATTGAAGCCGCCCTGCCCCCGCGTTGCCACCGGGTTATCCTCGACGAACGCGGCACCGATTTCACAAGCATGGCACTTGCACAGCGGCTGGAATGCTGGCGTCACGGCGGCAAAGACGTTGCCTTTATCGTTGGCGGCCCGGACGGTTTAGCGCCTACGCTCAAAGCCAGCGCCAATGAAACGTTACGGCTCTCCAGCCTCACCCTGCCCCACGCGCTAGTCCGCCCCTTATTGGCTGAGGCGCTCTACAGGGCATGGAGTATTATGCGCAAACACCCGTATCACCGCGAGTAAAGCACCATGATTGAGATCTACCCGCGCATCTACCTCGCCTCCAACAGCCCGCGCCGCCGCGAGTTGTTGCAACAAATCGGCGTCCGTTTCGATGTCATCCTCTTCCGGCGCGGCGAACGCGGAATCGACACAGACGTGGACGAAACGCCCCGCCTTGGTGAGCCGCCCCGTGAATACGTTATCCGCATCGCGCAAGACAAAGCCAGCGCCGCCGAACAAAGGCTCTCTTGGCGCAAACTCGTCCGTCACCCCATTCTTGCCGCCGACACCGTCATTGACCTTGACGGGAGCATCATCGGCAAACCCGACAATCTCCAAGACTCGCACGCCATCCTGCGGCAGCTTTCAGGACGTAGCCATCGTGTTCTGACTGCCATCACCTTGAACGATGGCAACACTACCCAATCGCTCTTATCTGAAAACGAAGTCTGGTTCTCCGCGCTCTCTGACGACGACATCCAAACCTACGCCGCCACCGGCGAGCCAATGGACAAAGCCGGCGCCTATGCCATACAAGGCCGCGCCGCCGCCTTCATCCAAAAAATCAGCGGCAGCTATTCCGGCATCATGGGCCTGCCGCTATTTGAAACCGCGATGCTGTTAAGGCAGGTCCAACCGTAACGCAGAAGCAATCAAGCCGCTTGCTCTTTGAAGCGCCCGTAGCTCATCAGTTTTTCCATGCGCTGGGCAATCAGCTGGTCGGGCGATAAATCTGCCAATTGGCGTAGGCCGTCCGCTAGAACGCGCTTGAGGCTATCCGCCATACCTTGATGGTTGCGATGCGCGCCGCCGACGGGTTCATTCACCACTTTGTCGACTAAGCCCAGCGATTTAAGGCGTGTGGCGGTAATGCCCATTGCTTCAGCGGCGACGGCGGCTTTTTCGGCGCTTTTCCAGAGGATAGAGGCACAGCCCTCGGGCGAAATGACGGAATAAATCGCATATTGCAGCATGCTGATTTGGTCGCCCACCGCAATGGCAAGCGCCCCGCCGGAACCGCCTTCCCCAATGATGGTGCAGATAATGGGAACGCGCAGGCCGGCCATTGCGTAGAGATTGTGGCCAATGGCTTCGGACTGGCCGCGCTCTTCAGCCCCAATGCCGGGGTAAGCCCCGGGAGTGTCGATGAAAGTAAATACAGGCAAACGGAATTTTTCAGCCAGTTTCATTAGCCGCAGCGCCTTGCGGTAGCCTTCGGGGCGCGGCATGCCAAAGTTACGGGAAATTTTTTCTTTGGTATCGCGCCCTTTTTGATGGCCAATGACCACACAGCTTTGTTTATTGAAGCGAGCCAGCCCCCCCACAATAGCCGAGTCGTCAGCATAAGCGCGGTCGCCGTGTAACTCGTTGAAATCGGTAAAGATGTGCTGGATGTAATCCAAGGTGTAAGGGCGCTGCGGATGGCGCGCCACTTGCGCAATCTGCCAAGGCGTGAGCTTGGCGTAAATGTCGCGTGTCAGGCTTTGCTTTTTGCTTTCTAGGCGGGCGATTTTTTCCGATATTTCTTGGGCGGAATCGTTCTGTACAAAGCGCAGTTGCTCAATCTCTTCTTCTAGCGCGGCCAGAGGCTGTTCAAAATCGAGATAAACGGTTTTCATCGGGATAACCCTGCGTTTAGATTTAGATAAACGTAGGGGCGGATTTCAAACCCGCCCGTGAGCAGCGCATGATACTCCACAACAAACCAGCCCCTCCCTTAAAGCACGTACCGGGCAAGGTCCTCGCGTCCCGCCACGCCTTCAAGACGGGCATCCACATAAGCGGCATCCACCGTAAGGTCTCCCGCCTTGCCATTGCCCGCCTCAAAAGAAATTTCTTCCAGCAGTTTTTCCATCACGGTGTAAAGCCTGCGGGCGCCGATATTTTCGGTCCGCTCGTTGACCTGAAACGCGATTTCCGCCATACGGCGGATGCCCTCTTCCGTAAAAGCCAGCTTAACGCCGTCCGTCGCCAACAGGGCTTCGTACTGGCGGGTGAGGCAAGCGTCAGTGCTGGTTAGGATGCGCTCAAAATCTTCTACAGAAAGCGAATCGAGTTCAACCCGTATCGGAAAGCGTCCCTGCAATTCAGGAATCAAATCGCTTGGGCGCGAGAGGTGGAACGCGCCGCTGGCAATAAACAGGATATGGTCGGTTTTGACCATGCCGTATTTGGTAGAAACCGTTGCGCCTTCAACCAACGGCAATAAGTCGCGCTGTACGCCTTGGCGGGAAACATCCGCGCCGTGCGCTTCGCCGCGTGTCGTGATTTTGTCGATTTCGTCAAGAAAAACGATGCCGTTCTGCTCAACCGCCCGCAGGGCCTCGCTTTTGATTTCGTCGTCGTTAATGAGCTTGGCCGCTTCTTCGTCAGTCAGCAGCCTCATAGCTTCGGCAATCCTCAAGCGCCGCATTTTCTTTTTGCCGCCGCCTATGTTCTGGAACATGCCTTGAATCTGCTGGGTGAGTTCTTCCATACCGGGCGGGGCAAAAATTTCGGCATGCATCACGGATGAGGCCACCTCAAGTTCGATTTCCTTATCGTCCAGTTCGCCTTCACGCAGTTTTTTGCGGAATTTCTGCCGCGTACTGTTGTCTTGCGCCCGGCTTTCGCCGTTGTCGTCCGCCTCGCGCACAGCGGGCAAAAGCGCATCCAGCACACGGTCTTCAGCGGCATCTAGCGCACGGTCACGGACAGTGCGCATAGCGCGTTCGCGGCCATCTTTGACCGCAATCTCAGCAAGGTCGCGGATGATGGTGTCAACATCGCGCCCCACATAGCCTACTTCCGTAAACTTAGTGGCTTCAACTTTGACAAACGGAGCCTGCGTGAGCCGTGCAAGCCGGCGGGCAATTTCAGTTTTGCCCACGCCGGTAGGACCAATCATCAAAATATTTTTAGGGGTAATCTCGCTACGCAACGGCTCCGCCACTTGCGCCCGCCGCCAGCGGCTACGCAGCGCAACGGCCACCACCCGCTTCGCCTTGTGCTGGCCCACGATGTGTTTGTCGAGTTCAGAGACGATTTCTGCCGGAGTCATCCGGCTCATGGAGTCAGTCATTCGCCCAGTTCCTCGATAACGTGATTCTGGTTGGTATAAATACAAAGGTCGGCAGCAATCGCCAACGATTTCGACACGATTTCCTTCGGCGTCAATTCGGTGTTCTCAAACAGCGCCCGTGCCGCAGCCTGCGCGTAAGGGCCGCCGCTGCCAATAGCCACGATGCCCTGTTCGGGTTCAAGCACATCCCCATTGCCGGTAATCACCAAAGAATGCTCACGGTCCGCCACGGCCAGCATCGCCTCCAGCCTCCGCAACATCCGGTCGGTACGCCAATCTTTTGCAAGCTCTACCGCGCTACGCATCAAATTGCCCTGATGTTTTTCAAGTTTGGCCTCAAACCGCTCAAACAAAGTAAAAGCATCCGCCGTCCCGCCCGCAAAACCCGCTAGGATGCGCCCCCCAAAAAGTGTGCGCACCTTACGTGCAGAAGCCTTAATAACGATATTGCCCAGCGTAACCTGCCCATCGCCCCCCAACGCAACCTGCTGGCCGCGACGAACCGAAAGGATGGTCGTGCCGTGATACTGTTCCATATAGTGTTTATCCGCGAATCCAGAAAAGCCGGGAATTATACAGCTTAGGAACACGTGCGGCGCGTAGTTTGACGTAGGGGCGGGTTTCAAACCCGCCCTTCCTAAAAAAACCCGCACTTCCTAAAAAAAACCCGCACTTCCTAAAAAAAACCCCCCTCCCAAAAAAAACCGCCCCCCCCAAAAACCCCCGCCCAAACCCGCCCTAAACCCGCCGCTTTCCGGGCACTACGGGCGCACAGCCCGCCTCAAGCGAAAGCTCCAGAGCAGAAACAAACTCCATAAAGCCCAGCCCGCAAGCCAAGCAATAAGCCCGCACTTCCAAAAAATCCAGATTCCGCTCGCCGGATTCGGCTTTGCTCACATAGCTCTGCGATTTTCCAAGACGCTCCGCAAGCTGTACCTGCGTTAGCCCCGCATTCTTCCTAAGCCCACGCAGTTCCGTGCGCAGAATC
>JAIRPB010000170.1 GCA_031257305.1 Azoarcus sp. | reverse complement strand
CCGGCGGCGCGGGCCCCCCCCCCCCCCCCCGGGGGCGGGGGGGGGGGGGGGCCGGGGGGGGGGGGGGCCCCCGCGGAGCCGGAATGGGCGCAGGCGTCATTCCCTTGCCCCGCTCCCCTCTCCCCTGCCCCTCTCCCACAAGGGGAGAGGGGTACTCAGCGCCCATGCCGCCCGGTTTTGTAGATACAAGGGGCGGGTTTGTGGGGACAAGGGCGGGTTTGAAACCCGCCCCTACGGAAATAACATCATCATCCAGCAGATGGCGGCCTCACCAGCACAGCCTAACGTCCAAATGAAACTTAAAGCCTGTGGATAAGTTGGCCGCGAGCGGGTAAAATCGCACACTTTCCCTTGGCTGAAACCGGATGCTGCGGCTTTGGCTATCTCTAGTTATCTGGCCGCAAGGCTAAAGCGTTTGGCAGTGAGCCTGTTTGCTGCCCGCCGCACAGTAAGAGTTTTTTTGAGCGCCGTGCCACAACCACAAACCGCCCCCCCTTTGCCGCAGGAATTCTGGCCTTACTGCCTGTCGCGCCTAGAGCAAGAGCTTCCCGCGCAGCAGTTCAATACTTGGATAAAACTGCTGACCACCGAGTTAACCCAAGACGATAGCGACGATGGCCCCTGTCTGACGCTGGTTGCGCCTAACCGTTTTGTGTTGCAGTGGGTGCGTGACCGTTATCTCGGCCATATCGGCGAGCTTGGCGAAGAGTTTTACGGCGTTCCTTTGCGGCTTGACCTTCAACTGGCCCCTGCGCCTCCCGCGCCGCCCCAGCCGCCGCCGGCCTCTTCTGTGACGCCTATCCGTGAGCCAGAAGAAGCCGCGCCTTCCCGCCCGCCTCCGCGCAAGACTTCATCCGTGGTTGAGGATTCCGCCAAGCCCGCCTCAACGGGCATTGAACTGGCTTACGAAAAAACGCGGCTCAATCCCGATTTCACTTTTGAGACGCTCGTCACGGGGCGCGCTAACGACCTCGCCCGGGCGGCCGCGATGCAGGTTGCCCAGAATCCCGGCATGTCTTACAACCCGCTCTATATCCACGGCGGCGTGGGTTTGGGCAAAACGCACCTTGTGCACGCCATTGGCAATGCGGTGTTTTGTCTTAATCCCCGCGCGGTGGTGCGCTACGTGCATTCCGAGGACTTTGCCACCGATGTTGTCCGGGCTTACCAGCAGAAGAGCTTTGATGCCCTCAAACGCTATTACCGCTCGCTTGACCTCCTCATCATTGACGACATCCAGTTTTTCCGCACTAAAGACCGGACCAAAGAAGAGTTTTTCCACGCTTTCAACGCCCTGACCGAAGCCAAAAAACAAATTGTCATCACCTGCGACACCTATCCCAAAGACATCCAAGGGCTAGAAGAACGGCTTATCTCGCGTTTTGACTGGGGGCTGACCGTCCAGATTGAAGCGCCTGAATTAGAAATGCGCGTCGCCATCCTGCAAAAAAAGGCTGAAGCACTGCGGGTACGGCTTGACGGCGATGTGGCGTTTCTCATTGCCAAAAACCTGCGGTCCAACGTGCGCGAACTGGAAGGCGCGCTCAACCGGGTAGATGCCTACGCCCGGTTTCATGGCCGTGAAATTTCGCTGGACTTGGCCCGCGAAGCCCTCAAGGACTTGCTCAACGCCCATAACCGGCAACTGTCCATCGAACAAATCCAAAAAACCGTGGCCGATTATTACAAAATCAAAACTAACGAGATGCACTCCAGAAAACGCACCCGCAGCATTACCCGGCCGCGTCAAGTGGCGATGTGGATTGCCAAGGAACTCACTGCTATGTCCCTGCCGGCTATTGGCGAAGCCTTTGGCGGGCGCGACCACACCACGGTGATACATGCCTGCCGCACGGTCAACGACTTGCGCCAGCGCGACCAGCAACTCAACCATGATGTACATGTGCTAACCCAAGTTTTAAGGGGCTAAGCTGTATTTATATTGGCCGCTTGAACTTTTTCTTCCACGCTCACTTGAATGGATTGGAACACCACCATGCTTTTGCTCAAAACTTCGCGTGACGCCCTGCTCGCCCCGCTCAAAGCGGTATCCGGCGTTGTCGAGAAACGCCATACCATGCCCATCCTCTCGAACGTGCTAATCGAAAAAACAGGCGACCGCCTCACTTTTACCACGTCGGATATTGAAATCCAGATACGGACCACCACACCGTGCGAAGCCGAGGGCGAGGATGCTTCCATTACCGTTGCGGCGCGCAAGTTCCAAGACATCCTAAGCGCCCTGCCTGAAAGCGAAATCAGCCTCGCCCCTGAGGAAAACCGCCTCATCCTTAAAGCAGGGCGTAGCCGGTTTCAGCTACAGACGCTGCCGGCCAAGGAATTCCCGCTCATCACGTTGCCGGATGGGGACGTTGTCCGCTTTTCCATGCCGCAGCGGGTATTCAAACAGCAACTCGCGCTCATCGCCTACGCAATGGCGCAGCAGGACATCCGCTACTACCTCAACGGCCTGCTGCTTGTTGCCGAAGATAACAAACTCGTTCTGGTGGCCACTGACGGCCATCGCTTGGGCTACGCTGAAAGCGAGCTAGACAACATCAATTTCCCCAAACGCTGCGAAGCCATTTTGCCGCGTAAAACCGTGCTTGAACTCGTGCGCCAAATCGCCGACACGGACGACCCCATCGAGGTCGTGCTGGCCGGCAACCAAGCCGTGTTCCGCTTTGGTTCCATCGAATTTGTCACCAAACTCATTGACGGCAAATTCCCAGACTATGAGCGCGTCATCCCGCGTGACCATCCCGGCTGCATTACCCTGCCGCGCACTATGCTGCTGGCCGCGTTACAGCGGGCCGCGATTATCTCGAGCGAAAAATTCCACGGCGTGAAGCTGGTGCTCGATAACAACGTGCTCTCCATCATCAGTTCCAATGCGGAACAGGAAGAAGCCCTAGAAGAAATCGAAATCAGCTACACGGGCGAGCGCATGGACATTGGTTTTAACGTCAGCTACCTGCTTGATGTGCTCAACAATGTCTCCTCCGACACCATCGAATGGCGCTTCCGCGATGTGAGTTCCAGTGCCCTCATCACCCTGCCAGACAACACGCGGTTCAAATACGTTGTAATGCCAATGCGGATGTAGAAATACAGTTCCCCTCTTCCCCTTCGTGAGTTAATTCCCCCTCCCTCTGGGAGAGGGGTTAGGGGTGAGGGAAAGCGGTAAGGGAAAAACACAAACCGCAATTTGACGCCTACGGCGCTCCCCCGGCCCTCTTCCAGAGGGAAAAGGGAGCAAAAAACCGCCCGTTCTACCAACGAGACTCCCATGACTGAAAAACCCAACTCCCCTCCCGCACAGGACTATGACGAATCCAGCATCCAGCAGCTTGAAGGGCTGGAAGCCGTCCGCAAGCGTCCCGGCATGTACATCGGCGACACTTCCGACGGCACGGGACTGCACCATATGGTGTTTGAAGTCGTAGACAACGCCATCGACGAAGCCCTAGCGGGCTACTGCGATGACATTGTCGTCACCATCCACAGCGACAATTCCATCTCCGTCACCGACAACGGGCGCGGCATACCGGTGGGCGTCAAAATGGACGACAAGCACGACCCCAAACGCAGCGCGGCGGAAATCGTGATGTGCGTCCTGCATGCGGGCGGCAAATTCAACCAAAACAGCTACAAAGTCTCCGGCGGGCTGCACGGCGTGGGCGTCTCCTGCGTCAACGCCCTCTCCAAATGGCTACAGCTCACCATTGCCCGTGACGGCAAGCGGCACTTCATGGAATTCCATCACGGCGTGGCCCAAGACCGCATTATCGAAACCGTTAACGGCGTCCCGGTCAGCCCGATGAAAATCACCGGGGAAACCACCAAGCGCGGCACCCGCGTCCACTACCTTGCCGATGAGGAAATTTTCGGCAACATCGAATACCACTACGACATCCTCGCCAAACGCCTGCGTGAGCTATCTTTTCTCAATAACGGCGTCAAAATCCGCCTTATCAACCAGCAAGACGGCAAAGAAGAAAATTTCGCCTTCGCGGGGGGCGTCCGGGGCTTTGTGGAATACATCAACCGCGCCAAAACCGTGCTCCATCCCACCGTGTTCCATGCCGTAGGCACCAGCCGCATCCCCGCCGGCGGCGGCGCGGGCGAGGCACAGCTAGATGTCGAAGTCGCCATGCAGTGGAACGACAGCTACCAAGAACAAGTGCTGTGCTACACCAACAACATCCCGCAGACTGACGGCGGCACCCATCTCACGGGCCTACGGGCGGCCATGACGCGGGTCATCAACAAATACATCGAAGAAAACGAAATCGCCAAAAAAGCCAAGGTGGAAGTCACGGGCGACGACATGCGCGAAGGTCTGGCCTGCGTGCTCTCCGTCAAAATGCCTGACCCCAAATTTGCCAGCCAAACCAAAATGAAGCTGGTCTCCAGCGAAGCCCGTCCGGCCGTGGAAGAAGTCGTGGCGGCGCGCCTAGCCGATTTCCTGCTCGAGAACCCCGCCGACGCCCGCACCATCTGCGGCAAAATCGTTGAAGCCGCCCGCGCCCGCGAAGCCGCGCGCAAAGCACGCGAAATGACGCGCCGCAAAGGCATACTCGATGGCGCGGGCCTGCCCGGCAAACTGGCGGACTGCCAAGAAAAAGACCCGGCGCTATGCGAAGTGTTTCTTGTTGAGGGCGACTCCGCCGGCGGCTCCGCCAAACAAGGGCGCGACCGCAAATTCCAAGCCATCCTGCCCCTGCGCGGCAAAGTGCTCAACGTTGAAAAAGCCCGTTTCGACAAACTCATTGCCTCGGACGCCATCGTCACCCTCATTACCGCGCTAGGCACCGGCATCGGCAAAGATGAATACAAACCCGAAAAACTCCGCTACCACCGCATCATCCTCATGACCGATGCCGACGTAGACGGCGCGCACATCCGCACCCTCTTGCTCACCTTTTTTTACCGCCAGATGCCAGAACTCATCGAACGCGGCCACATCTACATCGCCCAGCCGCCGCTCTACAAGCTCAAGCACGGCAAAACCGAGATGTATATCAAGGATGACAACGACCTTAACAACCACCTGCTCAAACTCGCACTAGGCGGGGCATCCCTCATCCCAAGCGAAGGTGCGCAGCCCATTGCCGAAGAAACCCTCGGCGGACTCGCCCGCAGCTACCTGCTGGCGGAGGCCATCATCAAACGCCAAGCCAGCTTCATCGACCCCGACGTGCTCCACGCCATGCTGGCGCACGACATCGCGCTAGACATCTCCAGCGAAACCGCCGCCCGCGCCAGCGCCGCCACCCTGCAAACATGGCTCCCGGAAGGCTTGCGCGTTGAAGCAGAATTCCACGACGAATCCGAGGCATGGCGGCTTGCCATTGAACGCATGCACCACGGCAACCGCAAATTCGGCTGGATTGAAGATGACTTCCTCGCCTCCGGCGACTATCGCGGCATCCGCACGGCCGCCCAGTCCATCTCCGGCCTTATCGGCAACGGCGCAGAAATCCGCCGGGGCGACAAGCGCCAGCCCATCACCCGCTTTGCCGAAGGCATCGACTGGCTACTGGCTGAAGTCGAACGCGGCATCACCAAGCAGCGTTACAAAGGCTTGGGCGAAATGAATCCCGACCAACTCTGGGAAACCACCATGGACCCCGCCGCCCGCCGCCTGCTGCGCGTCCAGATTGACGACGCCATTGCCGCCGACGAAATCTTCACCACCCTCATGGGCGACGAGGTCGAACCGCGCCGCGCCTTCATCGAAAACAACGCGCTCCGGGCACAGAATATTGATGTGTGATGGAGAGAGGAAAAAATCAAAACTCTCGCTGTTTGAACTAAAAAATGCCCGGCAAACCCAAATCTTTTGCAAAACCCAACGTCATATATCAAGCAATGCAAAGGTTTCAAGCGTCCCGCTCAATCCCCCTTCACCCCCGCTATCCCCGTTGCTAACCGCACCGCTTGATACGCCAGCCAGCACAGCACCCGCCGCATCATTGGCGGACGTGCCCAGTCCTCGCGGCGGAGTTCTACCGCGCCGTTTTGGATGGCGGCATGGAGGCTGGACTCCAGCGTGGCGGCAAATGGGGCATCGTCAATGGCCACATTCGCTTCGCGCGCCAGCATGAGGCTGAAAGGGTCGATGTTGCTTGAACCGACCGTCACCCAATGCTGGTCAATCACGGCAACTTTGGCGTGCAGGATGCTGCGCTGGTATTCAAACAAACGGATGCCGTTTTCCAGAAACAGCGGATAAAGCGCACGGGTGGCATATTGCATCAGCGGATGGTCGGCCACGCCTTGGCATAACAGCGTAATTTCAACGCCCCGCGACGCTGCGGCAAGCAAGGCGTGGCGGAAACGGCGGCCCGGAAAAAAGTAGGCGTTTGCGAGGATGATTTTTTCGCGGGCGTTGCGGATGGCATCCAGATAGGCGTTTTCGATTTCGGTGCGATGGCGTAGGTTGTCCCGAATCAGGAAAGCCGCACGGATGTTGCCTTTTGGGGCAGATTGCGCGGCCGGCAGCACAGCGGCGCGGGTGCGGCGGCGCAAACTCGCCCACGCAACAAGCCGCCACAACCGCCGGGAAGAAGCCAGAATTGGCTCCAATAACGTGCCTTCAATACGAACAGCATAATCAAAACGCGGGTATTCAGGCGCTTCGGCATCAAAATCATCAATGATGTTGATGCCGCCCACAAAAGCCACGCGCCCGTCGATAACCGTTACTTTGCGGTGCAACCGCCTAAGGCGCTGGCGGCGCAAAGTGAATATTTGCAATTCCCGGCGGAAAATCAGCGTTTTGACCCCAGCGGCATTGAGTTCGCCCATGAGTTCGCGCACAAACTCCCGCCCGCCAAAACCGTCAACAAGAACCTGCACCAGCACGCCGCGCGCCGCCGCCCGTTTTAAGGCATCGGCAACGCGCCGCCCCGTGGGGTCGGCAGCGAAAATGTAGGTTTGGAGCAGGATTTCGTGCTGTGCCGATTCGATGTCATCCAGCAAGGCAGGAAAAAAAGCCGCCCCGTTTTCCAACAGCGCCACCGCGTTACCTTGGTGCCATTGGCCGCTGGCTTTGAAGCGAGGTTGCCGTTCTGAAATGGCCTTTAAGCGCATCGTCTAAACAATATTTTCATACACCTTTAGGATGTCTCCAACATATTCAACAGCGCCGTCCGTGCCCGTTCAGCATCAAAAGCAGGTACGCGGATGGGGTTCACCACGTTGCCATTGGCAAGATTTTCCAGCGACCACGCCAAATGCTGCGGGTCAATGCGCTGCATGGTGGAACACATACAGACGATGGGCGACATAAACTGAATCGCTTTGCCTTGCGGTTTCATCTGCTCCGCGAGGCGGTTCACCAAATTCAATTCCGTACCGACTAACCAGCGCGTATTAGGCGGCGCGGCCGTCACAGTTTCGATAATGAATTCGGTAGACCCCACATAATCGGATGCTTGGCAAACATCCAGATTGCATTCCGGGTGCGAAATAACCAGCCCCTCTGGATGCTGTGCCCGCCAGCGCCGGATATGTTCGGCTTGGAACATTTGGTGCACGGAGCAATACCCGTTCCAAAGCAGGATACGGGCGCGCTGGATTTCTTCTGCCGTAAGCCCGCCGTTTTCAAAATCAGGATTCCACACCGCCATCTGTTCGAGCGGGATGCCTTTTTTGTAACCCGTCCAGCGCCCGAGGTGCTGGTCGGGAAAGAAAAGGACTTTCTCGCGCCGCTTCAGGGCCCAATCGATAATCGAAGGCGCATTTGTGGACGTGCAAACGATGCCGCCATGCTCACCGCAGAACGCTTTGAGGTCTGCGGCGGAATTGATGTAAGTCACGGGCGTAACAAGTTTTTCCGGCTCACCCAACACGCTGGCAAGGTCGCGCCAGCAGCGTTCTACTTTGGCCAGATTCGCCATATCCGCCATTGAGCAGCCTGCGGCAAGGTCAGGCAGGATAACGGTCTGTTCCGGGCGCGACAGGATGTCCGCCACCTCCGCCATAAAATGCACGCCGCAGAACACGATAAATTCCGCCTCCGTGCGCGCCGCCAGCCGTGCGAGCTTGAGCGAATCGCCCGTGATGTCGGCATGGCGATAAACATCCGCACGTTGGTAATGGTGGCTTAGTAGCACAGCCTTTGAACCCAGCCGCTCGCGGGCCGCCACAATGCGCGGCGCGGCTTCTTCGTCAGAAAGCGCGGCGAACTGCTCAAAATCCAGTACGGGTAACGTCGTTTGCATAATGGTTTTGTTCATTCCTACATATGCCTTTCCAAATCCTCAAGTATCTTCTTGAGAACAGGCAAGGCTTCGGGTTGTTTAACGGCTTCAATGAACCCTTTCGTATCGGGGTCATTTAATTCGCCATTCTCTCTTCGCACGGAACCAGTAAAGACGCTTCCGATGACCTGCTCGAAAGTCCATTTGTTAGGTTCCCCCATAACGTCCGTGTACCGCTTGGCACGCAATTCTTCCAGCGGCAAGTTGATAGCGTCCCTGAGAGCTTCAAGAAGTGGGGCGGGGTCGCTATCCCCCTGCGGGATTGCATTGGCGAAGAAACACACTGCAAGGTTTTCAGAAGCACCGCACACGGGTTGCCCAATATCTTGGGCACTGCCAACAGCTGGGCGCGTACATGCAATCAACATGCCACAAAAAAAGAAAACAGCAAAAACACGTAGTTGTGGCATAAACCGCCCCCTTCATTTTCCCGTGTAGTCAGTACCTTGTAGGCTACCATAATCGAATGTATGCAATCGGTATTTATCTTCATTAAGCCGAAACATGAACTTGGCAGTGTAACGGCTATCCATTAGGGAGTTCGTCTAAAATCGAAAAGTTTCAAGTATACCGCCTACCATTGCCATCATGTCTGCGTTACCCCAACCCGAAAATACCGCTCCTGTACGCGCGCGCACCATCCGGCGCGTCACTTTAGCCGCTATCGGTACCAATACCGCGCTCACCCTTGGGCAGATTGCCGTTGGCCTGTTTGCCAATGCCTTCAGCCTTGTGGCTGACGCCATGCACACGCTCTCCGATTTAATGACCGATTTCATGGTACTGGCGGCGGGCAAACACGGCGCCAATCCCGCCGACCTTGACCATCCCTACGGGCACGGGCGCATCGAAACCGTTGCAACGCTTATCTTGGGCGCGGTACTTCTTGCCGTCGGTATCGGGTTTCTGTGGGCTTCCGGGATGCGGCTGCAAACCATGGGAAACCAGCCGCCGCTACATCCGGCGGCGCTCGTGATGGCGCTCGTCACGCTCGCGGCTAAGGAACTCCTGTTCCGCTTCACGCTCGCATTCGCCCACCGCCTCAAAGCGCCCCTGCTAGAAGCTAACGCATGGCATGCCCGGTCCGATGCCGCCTCGTCGCT
The DNA here is from genome assembly GCA_031257305.1 of Azoarcus sp. GTDB lineage: Bacteria > Pseudomonadota > Gammaproteobacteria > Burkholderiales > Rhodocyclaceae > WRNU01. The sequence goes on along the minus strand of JAIRPB010000170.1, from coordinate 624 downwards.
CGTTGTTGCCATTGGCATTGGCGGCAGTTTGGCCGGCTATTCTTTTTTAGAGCCTCTAGCCGCCGCCGTCGTGGGTTTTCTCATTTCGCGCATGGGTATCCAGCAAAGCTGGCGCGCCGTGCGCGAACTCATCGATACGGGACTCTCCAACGAAGAACTTGCCCGCCTGCACCAAACCATTTGCAGCGTCCCCGGCGTCAAAGGCTTGCACGATTTACGCACCCGCCGCATGGCAAACCGTGTGCTGTGCGACGCGCACGTTCAAGTTGACCCCCGAATCACGGTTTCCGAGGGGCATTTCATTTCAGAAAACGTATCGATAGCCGTGCGCCAAACGCATCCAGACATCGGCGAGGTGCTAGTGCATATCGATACCGAGTGCGACGACACGGCGGACCTTTCCCAGCAGCGCCCCCCCGACCGCGGCAAAGTGCTTGCCGACCTCGCCGACATCATCGGCGGCAACATCCCGCTCTACCGGCTCCAGCTCCACTACATCGACGGGCAAGTAGAAGTTGAAGTGTATTTTTCCCCCGACGCGCCGCTCCCCGACCCGGCGGCGCTCAAACAGCGCACGGAGGCTTGGCTACCGGCCCAACCCCACTACCGTGGGCTGTGTTTTTA
>JAIRPB010000118.1 GCA_031257305.1 Azoarcus sp. | reverse complement strand
GGGCGGTTTGTTCATGCTGTGTTATCGTGAATTATTCATCTTGCACGAACTTAGAACCCACTTTAACTTCCCTATCGCAGTTCGTTGAAAGGAGAGGAGTTTTCGATGAATCACCAGAATTTTCAAAATGAAATTCGGGAGCTGAACATCGCGTACCTGATGCTGGCGCAAAAAATATTGCGGAGCGATAGGGAAACGGCGTTGTTCCGGCTAGGAATCAGCAAAGAACTGGCAGATTTTATTGAAAACCTGTCTGCGGCACGGTTGGTCAGAATGGCTGACAACCCCATGCTGATTCCGCGTTTCCGTTTTGATGACGAGCAGCTTGCCCGTCTGATGGCCGGAGAGGGCCGGGATGAGACAGCATCCACGCTGCATGCGGCGATTATCGCGGCGAGCCGGTTTTTGGAAGAAGCCGCGTAAGGCTGACCCCGGGAGAGAGAACCCATGAAAAACAAACGGATTATTGATGAGGCGGAAGACATCCATCGCGCCGCCGAAATGGTGCGACTTGGCGCACGGATGCAGATGCTCGAAGCCGAAACCCGCTTGAGCCGCGAAAAGCTGCTCAAAATCTACAAAGAAGTGCGCGGCGTTTCTCCCCCAAAAGGGATGCTGCCGTTTTCCACCGATTGGTTCATGACGTGGCAGCCCAACGTGCATTCCTCGCTTTTCATGGGGTATTACCGCTTTTTTGAACGGCGCGAGGGGGTGAGCGGGCTGGATGCAATCATCAAGGCATATCACCTTTATCTTGACCAGATTGAGGCAGGGCACGTAGAACCGGCGCTTAGCCTGACACGGGCTTGGACGTTGGTACGCTTTTTTGACGCGGACCTCCTGCAACTTACCCAATGCCGGACGTGCGGCGGCTACTTTGTGGCACACGCCCACGACCCCACGCGCAATTATGTATGTGGCCTATGCAATATGCCTTCGCGCGCGGGCAAAACGCGCCAAGCGGCCGTGCGCAAAATGGTATTGCGGGAATTGGCGGAGGCGGTGGTTTGATTTTGTAGGTACTTCTGGCCGTGGCTTAAACCCCCACCCACACCGTTTTATATTCAAGGTAATCCTCAATCCCGTGGCGGGAGCCTTCCCGCCCGAAGCCAGAAGCCTTGATGCCGCCAAATGGGGCGCAGTCTCCCGATACCGCCGGGGCGTTGACGCCTACCATGCCAAATTGGAGTCCTTCTGCAACGCGGAACATGCGCCCCAAATCGCGGCTGTAGAAATAGGAAGCCAAGCCGTATTCGGTGTCGTTGGCCAGACGCAGGGCTTCGGCTTCGTCGCGGAACGGCAGGAGGGTGACAACGGGGCCAAAGAGTTCTTCCCGCCAGATACGTGCTTGCGATTTTATTTGTGTGATGACTGTCGGCTCAAAGAACAGCCCGCCTAGTTTGTGCGGTTGCCCGCCGGCATGGATTTTGGCGCCGCTGGCTTTTGCGTCGGCAATCAGCCCCTCAATGCGCGCCAACGCCGTGGCGTTAATCAGCGGGCCAATGTCGGTTTCTGGGTCGAGGCCGTTGCCCACTTTTAACGCCGCCGCACGGGCGGCGAAACGTTCGGTGAAGCGGGCAAACAGGTTTTCATGCACAAGAATGCGGTTGACCGCGACGCATACTTGGCCGGCGTTGCGGAATTTGGCTGTGATTGCGCCTTCAACGGCGGCATCGAAATCGGCATCTTCAAATACGATGAAAGGCGCGTTTCCGCCTAATTCCAGCGTGACTTTTTGGATTTGTTCCGCCGCTTGGGCCAGCAGGATGCGCCCGGTGCGGGTGGAACCGGTAAATGACAGTTTCCTGACAGCCGGGTGGGCGGCAAAGGCTTTGCCAATATCGGACGGGTTGCCCAGCACGACATTGAATACGCCGCCGGGAATACCCGCCCGCTGTGCAAGTTCTGCCAGCGCCAGCGCGGAGAAAGGCGTTGACTCCGCAGGCTTGAGAACAATCGTGCATCCCGCCGCTAATGCTGGCGCGGTTTTGCGCACAATCATGGCGCTGGGAAAATTCCACGGGGTAATAGCCGCGCAGACGCCGATAGGCTCACGGAATACCAGCAAGCGCCGCCCGCGCTGTGGCGGCGGGATGATTTCGCCATACACGCGGCGGCCTTCTTCGGCAAACCATTTGGCAAAGGATGCGCCGTAGACCACCTCGCCCCGTGCCTCTGCCAGCGGTTTGCCTTGTTCGAGGGTCATGATGCGGGCGAGGTCATCAGCGTGTTCCAGAATAAGGTTGTGCCAGCGTTCCAGACGCTTGGCGCGTTCCTGTGCCGTCATGGCTTTCCATTCCGGTAACGCGGCTTGGGCCGCGTCGATAGCCGCGACAGCGGATGTGGCGCTAAGGGTTTGTGCTTCCCCCAATTGCGTACCAGTGGCGGGGTTATTGACGGTGAGCGGAGGGGCGTCCCCGGCAAGCCATTGGCCGTTGACGAACGGCTGTCTGCGGAGAAGCTGGGGGTCATGCAGGGCAAACGGGTCGGTGAAAGAGGGCATGGGTATCGTTCCGGTGAGTGTGCGTGTAGGAGGAGGGTTATTTATCATGAATTTAAGGATAGTGATATGGGTTGGGATGGAAAAGGCGTTTTATTTGCGGGAATGCAGGGTGTGCGCCAATATTCCGCCGGGACGGCAGAATGCCGCCCCGGCGTGAATGAGGGGCGAAAGAGAAACTGAGGTGGGTTAGGGGTAGAAATGACCGAGCTTGTAATTGCTGGGTATGACATCCAGCACTTCCAGATTCATGCGCATGGAAATGCTGGCACGGGGCGCGATGCCGTTTGGGGTTAGTTGCCCGTTCGGAACCCATTCTTCGGGGGAGAAAGTGCGTTGCGCGAGCGGCTTTCTGGTTTCGTCAAGCACATCGAGTTCGAGCGTCGGCCAGTCTTGGAAATACCGGGCCTTGTTGGTGACTGTGGCGTAAAAAACGTATTGGTTAGCGCCTGTTGGCTGAAGCAAAAGACCATAGTCCTCAACTAGGATGAGTTCTTCGTCACGCGATAACGGCATAGTGCAGCCAAAAGTTTCGCAAAGGGATACGAACGCGGGACGTGTAAATGGCAGTTCGCGGGCAATACTATCGCGCCCCAGGAAAAGTAATTGGACGGTCAGGAGTGTGCCGAACAAGGTAGCGGCAACGGCCCATTGGCGGGTGTGCGGATGAGCGCCCAGATGACCGTAGTCAAAATGAACTGGTTCGGGTTTGGGGGAGAAAGAATCTGTAGATTTTGTTTCGCTTTTTGACCGTGTGGTTGCGTCGCGAGTAGCTTTGGCCTCGGCATCGAATTCGGCTTCAATTTTGTCGATTTTGGTTTCGATGCCAAATTTGGAGAAAACTTCGCTCAAAACTTGTTCGTCAACGGCGTCCTCTTTTTCCGCTTCGTTAAGGGGGATTTGTTTGGTTGATTTGCTAAAACTGCTTAGGAAAGAGGTGAGCTTTTCCAGTTTAGAAGGAGGCTGCGGCAGCTGTTTTTTCTGTTTCTGGCGCGGTTTTTCTTCTGCGGTTTCTTTTTTGCGTGCCGTCCCGCGTTTGCGGGTAATTTGGATTTGAGCCGGCGAGCCTTCAGGGGGAGGCATTGCCATGGTGGCTTCAAAAATCTTCTCGGTTGGG
>JAIRPB010000106.1 GCA_031257305.1 Azoarcus sp. | reverse complement strand
CGCGTTCTCCGCCAGCCTTTTGGCTCCCGTCAAATCCAGCCCGTCAGCCGCCGTCAAATCTGCGTGAATCTCTTGTACGCCGTGCCCGTCAAGCCGTGCGCCGTCACGGTTGCCAAAGCCGCCGCCGGATTTATGCGTGCCGTACTACTCAAAGCAGTAGCTGTCAGCATCGCCGGGATGCGGTACGCCGAGGATGTCGCACAGTTCCAGAAAAAAAGTCTGTGCCCCGGCGCGCTCGGTGAGCGGGCTGTTTTTCCAGCGGTCGATGAATTCTTGCGGCGTCATAACGCCCGCACTTTAACACTGACGGCGGGATGCCGAGGCCGGCGTTCCCGGCATTGGGCACGTTATACCGGCTTCAATCGCATTGCCCTCCCACGTGCTACCATCCGCCGTCTTGGTATTTTGGGATTGAGCTTTGCTTGCAATCATCGGTGGGTCGGGGCTGACTCAATTATCTTCGCTTGAATTGCTGCGGCGCGAGGTGGTGCGCACGCCTTACGGGGAACCTTCCGGGGCGCTGATTTTTGGCAAATTGTCCGGGTGCGAGGTGGTTTTTCTGGCGCGGCATGGGTATGGGCATACCATCCCGCCGCACCGGGTGAATTACCGCGCTAACCTTTGGGCGCTGAAAGATGCCGGGGCCCAAAGCGTTGTGTCGGTAGCCTCGGTGGGCGGTATCCGGGCGGACTGCTTGCCGGGCATGCTGGTGGTGCCGGACCAGATTATTGATTACACCTGGGGGCGTACCCATACGTTTTTTGATGGCGGCGATAAGGTAGTGCGCCATATCGACTTTACTTGCCCTTACGACTCGGATATGCGACGCCGGATTCTTAACGCCGCCAAAGCGGCGGACGAACCCGTGATTGACGGGGCCGTTTATGCGGCCTCGCAGGGGCCGCGCCTAGAGACGGTTGCTGAAGTCGACCGTTTCGAGCGCGACGGGGCGCACATCATTGGGATGACTGGTATGCCTGAGGCGGCGCTGGCCCGCGAACTGGATTTGCCTTATGCCGCTATTACCGTGGTTTCCAACTACGCCGCAGGGCGCGGGATGAGCGCGCAGAGCATTCGTTTTGATTGGGTTGAGCAGGTTTTGCATGAAGCAATGCTGCGTGTGCGCAATGTGCTGGAGCATTTATGCCGACGGGGGATGACATGACGACAGATAACAAGGAGAACGCCATGAAAAGGCTCGAAAACAAATTTGAGCACTTGTTATTTACCAGCCGCTGGCTGATGGCGCCGGTTTATTTTGGCTTGGTACTGGCGATGCTGGTGCTGCTGGTGAAATTCGGCAAAGAGGTTTGGGCGTTATTTGCCGGCATTACAACGGCTTCTAGCGGGGATTTGATTATTGGCGTGCTGTCGCTGGTGGACGTGGCGCTTATCATGAACCTGCTCATCATCATTATGTTTAGCGGGTACGAGAATTTTGTTTCTAAGATGGAGGACTTGCACGACCACGAGGACCGCCCGGACTGGATGGGGCATATCGGTTTTTCGGACCTTAAAATCAAACTGATTGGTTCGATGGTGGCGATTTCAGGGATTGAGCTACTCAAAGCGTTTATGGACGTGGACAAACTCAGCGACAGGCACATCATCTGGATGGTTACCATCCATGTCACGTTTCTGTTTTCAGGGCTGTTTTATGGGCTGATGGACCGGTTGGGCGGCACTAAGCATTGAAGAAATCTATGAATAAACCCAATACCCGTCATTGCAAGCCAAAGGCGAAGCAATCTATGCGGCAACGGCGGCTTTCTGAATTACCACGGCGCTGTGCGCCCCGCAATGACGGGCTGGATTTGAATTGTTTGGCGGTTGCCTAAAGAACAGGGCGGCGGGCAGCTTCGCCCGCCGGTTTTTGTGTGCGTGTTTCCCCGTTCCAGTCTCCTACCTACGTCACCTCTCCATTAATTCCCAAAATTGGCCAGCACCGCGTTAAAGGTGGCGCTTGGCCGCATGACTGCCCCGCATTTTTCAGAATCAACCCGGTAATAGCCGCCAATGTCGACGGGCTTGCCCTGTACTGCTTTGAATTCGGTCACGATAGTTTGCTCGCTTTCAGCCAGTTTTTTGGCGAACGGGGCAAAACGGGCGGCCAGTTCTTTGTCTTCCGTTTGCGCGGCCAGCGCCTCCGCCCAATATAGGGCTAGGTAAAACTGGCTGCCCCGGTTGTCGAGTTCCCCCGTGCGGCGCGACGGGGATTTGTTGTTATCAAGTAGCTTGCCGGTGGCTTCATCAAGCGTTTTGGCCAGTATCCGGGCGCGGGCGTTGTTGGATTTAATTCCGAGTTCTTCAAACGAGACGGCCAGCGCAAGGAATTCGCCCAGCGAATCCCAACGGAGGTGGTTTTCTTCCACAAGCTGCTGCACATGCTTGGGCGCGGAGCCGCCCGCGCCCGTCTCGTACATGCCGCCGCCCGCCATCAGGGGCACGATGGAGAGCATCTTGGCGCTGGTGCCTAGTTCCATGATGGGGAATAGGTCCGTGAGATAGTCGCGCAGGATGTTGCCCGTCACCGCGATGATGTCACGGCCGCGCACGACGCGCTCCAAGGTGTAACGCATTGCGCGGACTTGGCTCATGATGCGGATGTCCAGCCCGGTTGTATCGTAATCTTGAAGGTAGGTTTCTACCTTCTTAATGAGTTCGCCTTCATGCGGACGGTATTTGTCCAGCCAAAAGATTGCCGTCATGCCGGACTGCCGGGCGCGGGTCACGGCCAGTTTGACCCAGTCACGGATAGCGGCATCTTTGGCTTGGCACATGCGCCAGATGTCGCCTTCTTCCACGTTCTGCGAAATCAGCACCTCGCCCGTGGCGATGTCGACGATGTTCGCCATGCCGTCTTCGGAAATCTCAAACGTTTTGTCATGTGAGCCGTATTCTTCAGCCTGCTGTGCCATGAGACCCACATTGGGCACGGAACCCATTGTTTTGGGGTCGAACGCGCCGTTGGTTTTGCAGAAGTTAATCATCTCCTGATAGATGCGGGCGAAGGTGGACTCGGGCATCACGGCTTTGACATCTTTTTGTTTGCCGTCCGCGCCGTACATTTTGCCGCCCGCACGAATCATGGCGGGCATGGAGGCATCAACGATGACATCGTTAGGCGAATGGAAATTGGTGATGCCTTTGGCGGAATCCACCATTGCCAGCTCGGGGCGGTGTTCGTGGCAGGCGTGTAAGTCACGGATAACCTCGTCCCGCCACGTGCCGGGCAGGGTAGCGAGTTTGTCCATGAGGTCCGCCATGCCGTTATTGACGTTGACGCCTAATTCCTTGAAAAGCCGCTCATGCCGGGCAAAAGCCTCTTTGTAATAGATGCGCACGCAGTGGCCAAACACGATGGGGTGCGAGACTTTCATCATCGTGGCTTTGACGTGCAGCGAGAAAAGCACGCCGGACTCCAGCGCGTCCTGCATTTGTTCTTCGTAGAAGTCGCAGAGCGCCTTTTTGCTCATGAACATGGAATCTATGATTTCGCCTTTAAGCAACGAAATCTTGGGCTTGAGCACCAAGGTTTTTCCGCTTTTCGTGACGAGTTCCATTTTCACGTCGCGGGCGCGGTCAAGCGTCATGGATTTTTCGCCGTGGTAGAAATCCCCGCTTTTCATGAATGAGGCATGGGTCCGGGAGGCTTGCTTCCATTCGCCCATTGAGTGGGGGTGCTTGCGGGCGTAGTTTTTCACCGACATAGGCGCGCGGCGGTCCGAATTGCCCTCGCGCAGCACGGGGTTGACGGCGGAGCCAAGGCAGTGGGCATAGCGGGCTTTGATGGCTTTTTCTTCTTCGTTTTGCGGGTTAGCCGGATAGTCGGGTACTTTGTAACCCTTGTCCTGCAACTCGCGGATAGCCGCCACCAATTGCGGTACGGAGGCGCTGATGTTGGGCAGTTTGATGATATTGGCTTCTGGCCGGTGGATGAGCTGCCCAAGCTCGGAGAGGGTGTTGGGGACTTTCTGGGAATCATCAAGATAATCAGGAAATTCCGAAAGAATACGTGCGCCAAGGGAAATATCCGCTTCGGCAACGTGGATGCCCGCCTGTGAAGCAAAAGCGCGAACCACCGGCAAAAAAGAGGCGGTAGCTAACATGGGCGCTTCGTCGGTAACGGTGTAGACAATGGTGGGTTTTTCGGCGTCTGGTTTTTTGGACATGCTAGGAATCTCCCCCTGTTTGGTGTAGTCATGGTTTCCCGGCAAGATTCTGTTACAGGGCAACCGCATTGAAGGCCGGGATTATACCGTGGAGACTTTGGGGGCTGTGGTTCTTAAAAAAGGTTGTTTGATGGGCGGCACGTCCTTGTCCCTCCGAGCGGCCTCGCCACGCTTTTTGTGCCATCCCTCGTTGGTTTTTCAAAGGTTTCTGATTTCAATTCAAATTGCCACTGCGCTTAACACTCATTCCAAATTTCTATTGACCAATGATACGTAGCTTGCGCGTATTTCTAATCCTGAAGTTATTCTTCTGGATACGTTGAATGATTTAACGTGACACTGTGGGTTGGTGGGAATATTAGAGCGGCGGGTTTTATGGGCAGGGCGGGTTTGAAATCCGCCTCTAACACTTCCGTTATTCTGCGTGAAACGAAGCCGCAGTATCCTGAAACCCCGCCCCTCTCCCATATAAAGAGCAGGGCGGGATTCGATTTCAGGCCATAAATTTACCACGCGGCGTATAGGCTACATGGAGCAATTCATGTGCTTTGTGGCTGCATGGGCCTTCTGGGAAAAACTCTTTGTAGATTTGGACAATCTGCGGGTTTTCGTGCGATTTGCGGATGGCGTAGGCGGAGTC
>JAIRPB010000056.1 GCA_031257305.1 Azoarcus sp. | reverse complement strand
CAGCGCGGGCGGGTACGGAAGTTTTAATGGGAATTTTAAGAAATGCTCTTTGCTCTTTATTGGCATCACCCAAAAAACCCCGGCGGGGGTAATTCGCCGTTCAGAACATAATCGCCGATAGCCAGCGTTTTGTAGTCGATGGGGTCATGCAGGGTTTGGGTGCGGATGTTGCGCCAGAAACGGTCGAAGGCGAGTGCGGAAGTCGTGGCGCGTGCGCCTAAAAACTCGAAAATGCGGCTACTCACTTGAAGCCCGGTTTGCGTGGCGGCGGCTCGTGCGGTAAAGGCGGCGACGGCTACTTTGGCGCGGTCATCCCATGTTACGGCTTCGCCTTTGGCAAGCGTTTGCTCAAGGGCTGTGTTGGCGCGGTCGCTTAACAAGCGCACGGCTTCTAGCTGGGTGTGCAGCTCGCCAATCGTGCGCAAGATGAAAGGGTCTTTTTGCTGCGTCGGGGCAAGCGATGCGCTCCACGCAATGGTTTCTTTGCCGCGCAGATAAGCAACGGCCTCATCCAACGCGCCTTGTGCGACGGCCCAAAAAAGATTGCCAAAAACGGTTTGCCCTACCAGATTGCGTAGGCTGGCTCGCGGTGTCTGGCTGACGTGCGGCAGGATTTCGCTATTGGCAACGGCAACATGGTTAAATTCCACCGCGCCGCTATCGGTTTGGCGCTGGCCTATGTTGTTCCAATCGCCCCGGATAACAATACCTTTGCGTGTGGTTGGAATAGCGGCCACCAGCATCCTGCCGTCTCCGCCCCGCCCGCTAATGGTGAGGTAGTCGGAATCTTTCGAGCCGGTGGCGAAAGTCTTGATGCCGTTCCATTCATAGCCTTCAGTGGTGCGCGTTGCGGTGACATCGTTGTTGAGCGTGTTGATGCCATTGCCCCAAAACCAACCTTCCGCAACCGTGGCGTGGTGTAGCCGCCGATATTGTTCGGGTGTGCCGAAAAGCTGTACGGTGACGAGCTGGTAATGATGAAACGCGAATAAATGTGCCAAACTGCTGTCGGCGCGGGCCATTTCGCGGAAGATTGCCATCAGTTCGGTAAAGCTGCCACCGCTGCCGCCAAATTCTTGGGCAATAAAAAAAGTGAGCAAGCCGCTTGCGCGAATTTGGTCCCGCTCATATTTTGCCGTACCGCCTTCACGGTCGCGGCGGGCGGCTGTTGTTCGCCATTCATCGGCGAGGTCTTTTGCGGTGGAGAGGGCGTCGGAAAATGTGAGGGGACGGGGCATGATATTTGGTTAGATGAGATAGTCGATTTCCGCCTTTTTTAAGGCGGCGTTGTCGTTGAGCGCGGTGAATACCCGGTGTTTGAGCGCGCCAAACTCTGCCGATGCGCGGTCGCGGGGGTAGGGCAAATCCACAGGGATGGCGGCGGTGACCCGCCCCGGTCCTGTATCCATCACCACAATTTTCTGGCTTAGAAAAACCGCCTCCTCCACGTCGTGCGTCACCAAAATCATGCTGACCCGCTCATGCCGCCAGATGCGCAATAGCTCTTCTTGCAGGCGCATCCGCGTGATGGCATCGAGTGCGCCAAGCGGCTCATCGAGAAGCAGGATGGAAGGATGCCCCACCAAGGCGCGGGCAATCGCGGCACGCTGTGCCATGCCGCCGCTCAATGCGGCAGGATAGGCATTCTCGAAACCCGTGAGACCGACCAGCGCGATTTGTGCGGCAACGGCTTCTTTTTTGGTTTCTGCGGAAAGCAGCGTGTTGTCGAGCGCGATGGCGATATTGTCCCAAAGCACCAGCCAAGGCAGCAGCCGGGGTTCCTGAAAAACAATGCCGCGCTCTAGGCTAGTGCCCACAATCCGTTCGCCATTCAGGGTGATGCTGCCCGTGTAATCTTTATCAAGCCCGGCAATCAGCCGTAGTAGCGTGGTTTTGCCACAGCCGCTCGCGCCGACGATGGTCACAAACTCCCCCGCGCCCACATCAAGCGACGCATCGCGCAAGGCGGTGAAATCCCCGAAACGCCGCGTGACGCCGCGTACTTCAAGCATAGCGTCCCCCAAAACCGCGCTGCCAGCGTAGCAGGTGGTTCTGCACCGCTAAAAGCAGGCGGTCAAGTAGGAAACCAATCACGCCGATGAGCACCATGCAAACCAAAAGCTGGTCGGTCATCAAAAGATTTTGCGCGCGAAAAATCAGGAATCCCAAGCCTTCCAAACCGCTAATGCCTTCAGCCACCACCACCAGTGCCCAAGAGAGGCCCACCGAATAGCGCAAGGTCACCATTACCACGGGCAAAATCGCGGGCAAAACCACACGGCGGACTAATTGCCGCTTGTTCAGTTTCAATGCTTGTGCGAGTTCAATGTAGTTGTGGTCAACGCCACGGATGGCTTGCAGGGTGTTTAAGAACACCGGTATAAAAATCGATTTGGCCAGTACCACGATTTTGGCGGGCGCGCCGAGTCCCAGCCAGATAACGACCAACGGTATCCATGCCACTGTAGGAATGTGGCGGAGAGTGTTGATGGTGCCGCTAAAAAACATCTCGGCTTTGCGCGACAGCCCCGCCGCGAAACCTAACCCGACTCCCAGTAACGTGCCGTAAGCAAAGGCTTGCGCGATGATGAACACGCTGGCCCAAATATCCAAGAGCAAATCTTGTTGGGTCAGCATGTACCAGAAGGCTTCGATGACCTTGATTGGCGCGGGGAGGAATACCGGCTCAATCCATTTGAACGTTGCCGAGGCTTGCCATAGGCATAAAATGAACAACGGCAAAAGAATGCCGATATAGCGTTGTTCAGCAAAAAACGCCCTAATTTTGAGAAGCGTCATTGGAACCACCTTCGGCATAGAGACCGTAGGGACGGAAAGTGCTGTTTGTGGAAGTTGCACAAAGCCGAGTTGCTTGCCCATAGTCTCCATGCCTCTTGAGTGGTTGTCAGTTTGTTACAGGGTTATAACAATGGCATTTTCAATACTGCGAATATTTTTCGCCGTAAATTGAATGCGAGCCGCCCACAAAGAATTTGCCGTCGATGAATTCATTGATTTGCGCGTCGCTAAGCCGCCTGTCGATGAGAATGTCATCGCCATGCTCCACGTACCACTTCTGGAATTCTTTGATGGCTTTGCGGGCAGCCTCTGCGCTGGGTTCGCCCGCCATAAAGTCCCACTGCCCAAGGTGCGTAATCTGGAATTTCGCCACGTCCTCGGGAACGCGCATTGCCTTAGCGATAATCGCGGCGGCCTCATCGACATGGTCCGTCGCCCATGCCCGCGCCCGCTCGCGGCTCAACAGAAACGCCTTAACCACGCTTGGATATTTAGCCGCAAAATCGCGGTGCGCAAAATAACTCACGCGGCCCGCGTAATTAACGTAAGCGCCTGAATCCGCCGGCCCGCCAATCAATTTGAATTTGCCTTGCAGATAGGGCGAAGTGAAATGGCTTGCCGCCAGATGTCCCGCCGTGGCGTCAGTTTCGCCAGAGAGCAGTGACTGAATAGCCACGGCCGGGCTTTCGATGTTCGTATAACGCACACGGCCTTGTTTTAAGCGGCTATCAAGCGGGATACCGGCGTTATTGAGAATTTCAAACGGCGCGGACCAATAGCATGAAATGCGCGACGAGCCAAATTTTTTGCCCTCTAAGTCGGCGATGGTGTTGATGTTTTTGTTAGCCGCCGAAACAAAAACCGGTGTGCGGTAGCGGTTGGACGCCTCCGAGAGCCAGACAATCACCGCCGGGATACCATTCGCCTTTTGCACAAAAGCCGGATAAATCATGCGCTGCGCAAAAGCCAGCGTGCCGCCCCCCACCGCCGCGCTCTCCGCGCCAAGTAACTCGCCCGACGACTGGGCGATGAGATTGACTTTTTTAACGCCGGCTTTGCCGAATTCCTCCCGCAAAATTCCTTTCGCTTCAGCAACCGCCGTCCAAGTCTGCAATTGCAGGTTGATACTTTCAGGAGGCTTATCCTCCGCATTTGCGCCCCCCGCAAATGACCAGACGACACCTGCCAAAAGAACCGACATAAACCATCGTTGGTTTGTTTTCATTTCATTACTCCTGCCGAAATAAGGTTGAATGGCGCCATGAAATCTTTTTAGCGTTAAAAAAGGCTACAGCAGATGGCACACTAAGTGAAAGACTAATTCGCCATAAATAAATACGGCAATTATATATGCAAAAATAATAAACATTTCCAAAATAATAAGTTGTTATATATAAATAAGGAAATTTTATATACGGTTTAATCCTTGATTATTTCTACTATTTGAAGATTTTAATTTCAAATTCGCAATGACATGGCGGCGCATTCCCGGAAACACCGTTCAATACAAGAACCGCTAATGGACGCGAATAAACGCTAATTTATTGAGCGGTTATTTTGGCTTTTTCACGTGTATTAGCATCCCTTCGCGGTTTTCTGTATGGGCGGGTGTCCCGCCATTTTTGGGAAGGCATCCCGGATTGGGAGCCTGAAACCCTCTCCCTCTGGGAGAGGGGTTAGGGGAGAGGGGGCGGGTGCTAGATTCTGCGACTACGCTTCGCTACGCGCAGAATAAAAGGGGGGAGGAGGCGCTTTGCGCAAAAAGATAAAGGGATAGGTTTCGCCCGCAAACCGTTTATATCAATACCGATGTACCGCTACGTCCAGTCCCCATTTCTGAAATGTTTCTATAGCTTCGTCAAGCCGGGGTTTTGCGCTGGTGGGTAAATCGTAGGGTTTGCCTAGCGCCTTGTATTTGGAGAGTCCGAGCGTGTGGTAAGGCATGATTTCGATGCGGGTGAGACCGGTTTCTTGCAGGAAATTTCCGAATGAAAATAGGCTGTTGTCGTCATCGTTGAAGTCGGGAATAAGCGGCAAGCGGACGAGGACCTTAACCGTGCTTTTGGCCAGATTGCGGGCGTTGTGGATGATGTCGGCATTTCCGCTGCCTGTCCATTGGCGGTGCTTGGCATCGTCAAGATGCTTAATATCTAGCAGGACAAAATCAAGATGCGGCAGCAGACGTTCGAGCACGGGCCACGGCGCTTTGGCGCATGTATCAAGGCAGGTATGCAAACCGGCTTCGTCGTGCAGTTCCCGCAGCAGTGCCAGTACGAAATCTTTTTGTGATAACGGCTCGCCCCCGCTGACGGTGACGCCGCCGCCGCTTTGCTGAAAAATGCGCCAGTGCTGGCGCACTTCCTCGCTAATCTCGGCGATATTCATCGATTTGCCAGACAAACTTCGCGCATTGCGTAAGCAGTTTGGTACGCAAGCGCCACAGGCGATACACCGATTGGGATTGAAAGATAGCCCGCTTGCGTTCAGCGACATGGCCTGTTGCGGGCAGGTCTCCACGCAATGGCCGCAAGCGGCGCAAAGGTGCGGGAAAAACATCAGCTGGGGGTGCGTGTCCTGCGATTCTGGGTTGCCGCACCAGCGGCAGGACAGCGGACACCCTTTTAGAAATACCGTTGAGCGGACGCCCGGCCCGTCGTGTAGGCTGAAATGCTGGATGTCGAAAACGATGCCGCTGTGCTCTTTCAAATGCGCGTTATCTCGCGGTTTCGAGTTCGCCAGCGGACACAACAATGCCTTCGTCCTCATCAAACGCAATGCGTATGTCTTGGATTGTCTCGTGCGGGCTTTTGTTGATAACAACGGGCAAGCCGTCCAGTGAGAAGAACAAATCGTTTTCTTCGTCACGTTCCTCGTCAAGACTCACGCCGAGTTTAAGTTTGGCGCAACAACCGCCGCCGGTGAGCAGGCGCGCTACGCGCACGAAACCGCCCTCGCCGTAATCCACCAGAAACTCCGCCAGTTTTTCCCGCGCTTCTTTTGTCACTTCCATTTTTTTCTCCTGAATTTAGGCTTTTGCAGAGCTTTCAAAATGACAGTTCCGTGCGGGCAATGAGTTCGTCTTGTACGCCTTCGTGCAGGCGCGTGAAGTAGGCGGAAAACCCTGCTACGCGGACTGTGAGGTCACGGTATTCTTCCGGTATCGCTTGCGCTTGCTTGAGCGTGTCGGAACTCACGACATTGAACTGGATATGCGAACCGCCTAAGTCCATATAGGCTTTGATGAGTGCCAGCAGTTTGTGTGCGCCGCGAATGCCTTGGAGCGCGCCCGGATGAAACTTCATGTTGAAGTGGTTGGAGCCGTAACGCACGGTATCAAGTGCTTGGGCGGCGGAAGCAATCAATGCTAGGGGGCCTTTTTTGTCTGTTCCGGGCATTGCGGAAACGCTGGCGTCGGTGAGCGGTTTGCCTTTTTTGCGGCCGGTGGGCAAGGTTCCAGTCAGCAGGCCGAAATAGTTGTGGATTGTCAGCGAATAGGCTTCGATGTTGGCGGTATGTTCGCCTAAGAAGGCTTCGCCCACTTCATGGAAGCGTTCCATTGCATCATCATAAACACGGCGAACGATGGCATCCGTTTCTGGGTTGCCGTTGCCATGCTTGGGCGCGTTGAGGCATTGTAAGCGGATGTCCTCGTGGCCGTCAAAATCGGTTGCCAGCGCGTCAAGCAATTGCTGCATGCTCAACTGCTTAGTATCAAAAACAAGATGTTTGACGGCCGCCAGCGCGTTGGCGGCATCGACGCCGGCCGTGCTGATAACAAAGTAGAGGTAATAGTCTGTGCCGCCATGCAATTCATCTTTGCCCCGCTCAAGGCATCCCCCGTACATTGCCGAGCGGAACGCGCCGGGAACCGTATCGCCAAGCGTTTTGTTGGAGATGGAACCATAAGGCCGGATGCGCTCGAAAAGATGTTTGACCTGTGCGCTATAGGCGGCAAAAAGCGCCTCAAAATCCGAGAAAAACACAGGGCTGCCGGTATGCGGACCGAGTTGTTTTTTCGTCATCGGGTCGAACCCGTCATTCATCGTTAGCTCAAAACACTTCGCTAGGTTGAAGGTCATGTTTTCGGAGACGAAAGCCGTTTTTCCGGCAATGCCTGTGCCAACGCAACTCATGTTGATATGGTTACGCGCGTCCTCAAGCGTGATGCCGTTTTTGGCATGTCGGGTGAGTAGGCGTTCAGTGATGATGTGCGTATTCATCCACTGTGGCTGGCCGAGTCCTGTGCGTTCAAGGTCAATGGCTTTGAGCAGGAAATCTTCTTTTAGCTTGTCGTGGTACAGCAGGGTGATGGTGGGCTGGATGTTGCGCAGGTCAATTTGCGTATCCAAGATGAGGTAATCAAGTTCGGTGGTTGCGTCCTCGCCGCGAGCGTTTAAGCCGCCGATGTTGATGGTATGCCCGGTATGCCCGGAAAGTATCTTGGAATAGGCAATGCCTTGGTAATAACCGAACTCAAGAATCTTCACGAACAGGCATTTAAGCCAGCCGACCGCATCTTCTGGGCTACCGCCGTTGGCTTTGTCGATAAGGTAATAGCGGTTTAGATATTGCCCGATACGCCCGGGCGACGAGCCGCAGCCGCCCTGTTCAATCTGGATGCCCAGATGCAGGAACCACCACGACTGCACGGCTTCGCGGAATTTGCGCGGCGGGTGTTCGGGGACGCGGCGGCAGACTTCGGCTATTTCCAGCAGTTCTGCTTTTCGGACGGGGTCATCCGTGGCTAAGGCTGTTTCAGAGGCTAAATCTGCATAGCGGCGCGCTAGGTGGACTAGGGCGTTCAAGGTGATAAGCACCGCACGGTAAAAATCGATTTTTGGGCTGTTTTCGGCGGTGACTTTAAGCGCGTGAAGGCGTTCATCTGTTTCTGCGATGATTACGGCAAGCCCGCGATTGACAAAAGTTTCGTAATCCACGTTGCCCGCGCCCTTGGTAAAGGTTGCGCCTTCCGTGAATAGGCCGGCGTCGATAAAGGGGCGCGGGTCCCAGTTGTGGAGTTGCTTGGAGAGTTTTTTAGCTTTTGCCGAGGCGCTGCGTTCTTTGAAAAAACGCGACGCCTCAAGCATTAACTGTTTTTCTTCTTTGGTGATGTCGATTTTGCCAAGATGGCTCATCATCGTTTGGTTGATTTCTTTAAGAATCCATTCAGCATCCCATTCGGGATAGATGTAAACGCCAGCGGGATGGCTGGTCAGTGTGCCGGCCAGCGGATTGCTATCAAGAAAAAGACGCTTGGTGCGCAGGAGCTTATCGAAGAGCTTTGCACGCAGAACAATGGCAGGCTCATCGTCAAATTCTTTGTAGGCTTCAAGCAAGCACGCGAGGCGTTCGGTATCAATTTTTTGCGGCGCGTTCAGCAAGAACTCCTTAGCCGCGTTTGCCGCAGCATTACAGCGGTCACGCTGGACATAGTGGTGAAGTTTTCCAGATTCGTTGAAAAATCCAGATGTCCCGCCGTGCGCACCATTGCCTTCGGGTTTGGCACGGTCCAATTTAACCGCTTCGAGCTTTTGTAACATCGCTAACCTCCTATTCCGAGAATGCAAATGGTAGGGATTAGCCGCAAAAAAATACGATTATTTCTGCATATCAATATTCGTTTTGATTCTATGGGAAGTAAATTGGATTTACATCCTTACGAAGGCTGTTTCGTGAATAAAGTGCTGGCGGCGGCTTTGAACGCATATAGCGCATATTCAAATAAATCATGTAGAATATGCTTTTTTAAGGTTATTTTCGGAGGGGCTAGATATGCGTACTGTTGACATCTGGGTTAGTGGAATGCCTATTCGAGAGTCTACGACGTGGGCTTATCCAAATGGTGGGCATCTTGGTTTGTTTTTGGTTCCCGTTTATCAATGTACAGTAACGGGAGTTGATGACGCTAATAGAATCGTTTCGGAAAGATTTGATGTCTTACGGTTTGGTGTTATGTGCAAGGATGGCAGAACGGCAAGTATCGTGGGGTTGGCTGACCGACAAACGCATGTGATAAAGGCGTGGATAGGTAGCTATAACGTACATAGCGCACGTTCAAATGAAAACGGAGCATGGCAGGTTTATGGCAACTTTTTGATTCATGACGGTCCTGATAATTCGTCCGAATTGTTTGCGACTGTTGGGTGTATTGAAATTATGGGAACACAGGGTTTTAGTAGATTTAATGATTTGATAATACGGCTTTCTGGTTCAAAGGCTAAAACCAGAGACGCGCAACTTGTAGAAATCGGGCGGGCCGGAACTATGCGTATTAAATACGATGCCGCCAAGCGCCCGCCCTTGAAAAAAGTATGAAAACCCTACTACTCGCTTTTCTGCTGTGTTTATTCTGCGGAAATGTTCTGGCCTGTGATGAAGGCGTTTTCACAGAAACTATCCGCCGTGCACTCATTGAAAGGTTATTGGCTGGTGACGCCGCAAGGCTGGAAGAAGAAACGCCTGTTGATGTGAAATTTGTCAGGCAAATTGCCTCCCGCCGTCTTGGAACAAACATGACCGCTTCCGCAACCAAGATTACGGGGGCAAATTTTAAGTTTGTGCCATTGGGCTACGATTCGCAGCGTTTGCTTCATGTTGGCGTTTGGGTTTTTTCTTATCGCAATAGCAAGATGGCGCTTCGCAATGCGAAGAACGTTAAAAGAATTTCCGGCAACATGTTCAAAGCGAAGGTGTTGACGGTTTTTTCATCTACCCTCATTGGCAACAGGCTCATCATCGTTTTCACAGAAAATGCCGGAGATGAGGGGGTTGTCTCATTTGTAAAGTCTGCTCCCGGTTTTTTTGGAAAATATAGCAATTTCATTTCAAATGGTTGTGCCCCGCCCAACCGGAAAAACGCGAATGGACGCTAAGACACACG
>JAIRPB010000051.1 GCA_031257305.1 Azoarcus sp. | reverse complement strand
GCGCTGAGCCTGTAAGCGTTGAGATTGTTATTGGGAGCCGGGGCGTCAGGCTGTCTGGCCATGCAGATATCCTTTTTAGATGAAAAATTGAGTAATGGAAAGGTAAAAACCGCGCAATGATAGCCGAGAATTCGGGTATTGGCGTGAGGATGACTTATAAAAGTAGCTGGGTGGTGTTTTGGGCGCTTGGCAAGCGTCCTACAGAGATTCCCGTCATTGCGAGCCGAAAGGCGAAGCAATCCCTGCTGCTATTCCGGCCATTGTGGATTGCTTCGTCGCTTCGCTTCTCGCAATGACGGGAATTTGTGTAGGGGCGAAACTTGCCTCGCCCGCCCCTCTCCCACAAGGGGAGAGGGGCGAGGGTTTCAGGGGGACTCCCACAGAAGGCGGGAACCGCCCAGTTTCTCCCGCTCCCGCAAGCGGGGGAGGGCAGGGAACCTGCGGCGGGGAAACTGTAGGGGCGGGTTTCAAACCCGCCCAAGCTACGGGTAATCTGAAAATGTATCGGTTGGGCGGAACGAGGGGCGGGTTTGAAACCCGCCCCTACCCTTGGCGCATTCTGCGCGTAGCGAAGCGTAGCCACAGATTCCAGAAAGCCGCCCCGATAGGCGCGAAAATTGTGGGTTTACCGAAAATCCGTCCGTCTGCGGCGCGGGGGTTTTCCTGAGGCGTCGTTTTCGATGTCTACCCGCTCAACGTTTTCGAGTGAGCGCCCTAGGAAACGTTCGCCAATGGTTTGGAAGCGTAGCGGGATGTCGGTGACAACGTAGCGGTATGACGCATGTGATTGGCTGTCTGCGGCTAGGCCGGTTTCGTTTAAGCGGACGGCGGCGAGTTCGGCGGTGGTGGTGGCGGAGTCGATGAGTTTGACATCTTCGCGGCCTACTACGTCATGTAACAGGGGTTTGAGCAGGGGGTAGTGGGTACAGCCTAGCACTAGGCTGTCAATTTCTTCGGCAAGGACTGTGCGTAGGTATTCGCGTGCCGTGAGCCTTGTGACTACATGGTCAAGCCAGCCTTCTTCGACGAGCGGTACAAAGAGCGGGCAGGCTTGCGAGTAAACGCGGACGCTGGGGTCTAGGGCGTGGATGCGCCGTGCGTAGGCGTTGCTGTTGATGGTGGTGGGGGTGCCGATGACGCCGATGCGCCCGCCCGGCGAGGCGCTGACGGCGGCGCGTGCGCCGGCTTCGATGACATCGAGGACCGGGATGTTTCCTGCGCGTGCGGTGATGGTTTTTAGGGCTACGGCCGCCATTGTGTTGCAGGCGACGATGAGCATTTTGACGGCGTGGTGCAGCAGAAAATCAACGATTTGGGCGGAAAAATGCTCAATGGTTGCGTTGGATTTGATGCCGTAGGGAACCCGCGCAGTATCGCCAAAATAGAGAATGCTCTCTAGCGGCAGACGCTCCATGAGGGCGCGGACGACGGTGAGGCCGCCTACGCCTGAATCGAAAACGCCAATGGGGCGGCGGTTGCCCAGTGTGCTCATTCCAATATCACGGCGGCAAATTTGCGTTTGCCGACTTGGAGGATTACCCGGTTGTTTGCGTGGAGTAATTGTGCGCGGTCTTCAACGCGGTTGCCGTTAAGTTTGACGGCTCCTTGCTCAATCATGCGTGACGCCTCGGAGGTGCTGGCCGTGAGTCCTGCTTCTTGGATAACTTTGAAGAGGGGGAGGCCGCTTCCTGCGGCAATGCGGACTTCGGGGATGTCGTGCGGGAGTTCGTGTTTTCTGAAACGGGCATCGAAATCGAGCAGGGCTTCTTCAGCGGCTTTGGGGCTGTGGAAGCGGGCGACGAATTCTTGGGCCAGCATGACTTTGGCGTCTCTGGGGTTGCGGCCGGCTTCGATTTCGGCTTTGAGCGCCGCGATTTCATTTGTGCTGCGGAACGAGAGCAATTCGTAATAGCGCCACATTAAGGTGTCGGAAACCGACATGGTTTTGCCGAAAATTTCTTGGGGCGATTCCGCCACGCCGATGTAATTGCCGAGGGATTTGGACATTTTGTTGATGCCGTCTAGCCCTTCGAGAAGCGGCATCATGAGGACGCATTGCGGTTCCATGCCGTAGTGCTTTTGGAGTTCGCGGCCCATGAGCAGGTTGAAACGCTGGTCCGTCCCGCCGAGTTCGATGTCTGCCTTCATCATGACAGAGTCGTAGCCTTGGCAGAGCGGGTAGAGGAATTCGTGGATGGAAATGGGTTGCTCGTTTGCGTAGCGTTTTGCAAAGTCGTCGCGCTCTAACATGCGGGCGACGGTTTGCTGGGCCGCTAGGCGGATGAGGCCGTCGGCGCCTAGGGTGTTCATCCAAGCGGAATTGAAAAGAATTTCGGTTTTGTTGGGGTCAAGGATTTTGAATACTTGTTCGCGGTAAGTGGCGGCGTTGGCGAGCACTTGTTCACGGGTGAGGGGCGGGCGGGTGGCATTTTTGCCGCTAGGGTCGCCAATCATGCCGGTAAAATCGCCAATCAGGAACATAACGTGATGTCCGAGTTCTTGGAAATGGCGCATTTTGTTGAGCAAAACGGTGTGCCCAAGGTGAAGGTCGGGCGCGGTGGGGTCAAAACCGGCTTTGACCCGGAGCGGCCGCCCGGTTTTGAGTTTTTCAGCCAATTCGGATTCGATAAGTAATTCTGCCGCGCCGCGCCGTAACAGATTTATCGATTTGCTTATTTCTTCCACGTGCATCTCCAATAAGGTCACAGTCCATGTTTGCATAGCTTGTTAGACTCGTTTCGCTTCCAGAGAGTAGTTCCCCAACACAGAAACAGTCATGCAAACAAAACGGATAGTAGCCGAACTGCGGTGGCGGCTAGAAGAATTGCGGTGGCATCTTGTTAGATTCACCGGACAAGTCGGAAAAATGAGGCGTTGCCCGCATGGGGTGCGCTGGCGTATGAACGACTTGCGATGGCGCCTGGCCGGGCTGAAGCCCAAACGCCGCGCCAGAATGGCGCAGGGCGGGTTGTCGTGGCGCATCGGAGAATTCCCTTGGTTGTTGCTTGGCAATAAGCGGGCAATGATAACAGGCGGTATTGTGGGGATGACCGCGCTTGGCACGGTGGCCGCCACGGCGGTGGTGGAACCCGAACAGCCCGTGAGCGTGCAGACCGTGGTGGAACAGCTTGCGGTGAGTCCAGAGGCGCTGCCTGTTCCGAGCCTGCCTTTTGTCTATGATGACCACATTGGCGCGGGCGACACGATAGCGTCGGTTTTCCGGCGGCTGGGCATCGATGACCCTGACGCCTTGGCGTTTCTCCAAGACAACCCGGATGCGGCCCGTGCCGTGCAGCAGTTGCGTAGCGGGAGTTCCCTGACGGCTATTGTGGATGTGTCGGGAAAATTGCTCTCCATGCGTTTGCCATTGTCCGCTGAGGGAGAATCAATCGATATTTCCCGGCAGGCGGCCAATAAGCCCTTCCAAGTTTCGAGTTCGGGTCCCGCTGTATTAGAACGTGGCGTTGAAATGCGGAGCGGGACCATTAAGAGTTCGCTTTTTGCGGCAACCGAGGAAGCGGGCGTGCCAGATAGCGTTGCCACGCAATTGGCGGATTTGTTCGACAACATCATCGACTTCCGGGCGGATTTGCGCTCTGGCGATATGTTTAGCGTGATTTATGAAATTGCTTGGGACCGTGGCGCGGCGTCGCGCCCGGGTGAGATTTTGGCGGCTGAATTCGTGAATCAGGGTGTGCGGCATGCTGTTTTTCGCCACATGCTGGCCAATGGCCGTTCAGAGTATTTCACCAGCACTGGGCAGAGCCTGCGGAGTGCTTTCCTGCGTTCGCCGCTTGAATTTTCTAGGGTAACGTCCAGTTTTGGCCGCCGGATGCACCCGGTGTTAAGAAATTGGCATACGCATAGCGGCGTAGATTTTAGTGCGCCGATTGGCACGCCCGTGCGGGTGACGGCGGACGGCGTGGTGACTTTTGTTGGGCGCTCCGGCGGTTACGGGAAGATGGTTTCCGTGAAGCACCAAGACAACATCAGCACGGTTTACGCGCATTTGAACGATTTTGCGAACGGGCTGAATGCGGGCGATACCGTGAAGCAGGGCGAAACCATCGGGCTTTCGGGGGCCACGGGCCGGGTGACAGCGCCGCACCTCCATTACGAGTTCCGGGTCAATGACATTGCCCAGAACCCGATGACGGCTATCCTGCCTATTACCGAGTCTTTGAGCGGCAAAGAACTGGTTACTTTCCGCGAGAACACGCGGTTATTGATGGCGCATCTGGCTTTGCTGAACCATCAGGTGGCAAGCAGCCAAAGCAGCAACACGGTTGTAGGGCGGGATGGCAAGATGTGATGCGGGATGGGAATGGGGTGAGTTAGCAAAAGAAAGGGCGGGTTTGAGGCCCGCCCTTTTGTTTTGGTGTGAGGCACCCTGGTTTTGATGAGCGTTGATTCCCGCTACGCAATAGGCGATTGCCGTGCGGGGGGATGCTCATCGAAATAACGCTGGATGCCGCGCAAGATGGCGTCAGCCATTTTTTCTTGATAGGCGTTGTCGTTAAGGCGCGCTTCCTCTTCTGGGTTGCTGATAAAAGCGGTTTCGACCAAGATTGAAGGGATGTCTGGCGCTTTGAGCACGGCAAATCCCGCTTGCTCTACCGTGCCTTTGTGCAAGGTGTTGATGTTGCCTAGGGCGGTGAGGACGGCGCGGCC
>JAIRPB010000022.1 GCA_031257305.1 Azoarcus sp. | reverse complement strand
GCCCTTGTGGGAGTTCACACCCGTTCAATGACAACGGCGAGTCCTTGCCCAACGCCGATACACAGGCTCATGACCGCGTAACGCCCGTTGCGGCGTTCGAGTTCCCGGAGGGTGGTGAGCGCGATGCGCGCGCCTGACGCGCCTAGCGGGTGGCCTACCGCAATTGCGCCGCCGTTGGGGTTGACGCGCGGGTCGTCAAAAGCCACCCCTAGCATCTTGAGACAGCCAAGCACTTGGGCCGCAAAGGCTTCATTGATTTCTATGATGTCCATGTCGGCAAGGGTTAGGCCGGCACGGGCGAGCGCCTTGGGGATGGCGAAAGCAGGGCCTACGCCCATGATGCGTGGCTCAACGCCGCAGGCCGCACCGGAAAGGATGCGGGCGCGGGGTTTGGCTCCGGCCTTTTCCCCGGCGGCGAGATTGCCGACGAACATTGCCGCCGCGCCGTCATTGATGCCGGAGGCGTTGCCTGCGGTCACGACTCCGCCTTCAAACAAGGGACGCAGTTTGGTGAGTGATTCAATGGTGGTTTCGGCGCGGGGATGCTCGTCCGCGTCGACGACTTTGGGCGGGGTTTTCTTACCAGTGGATACTTCAACGGGCATGATTTCCCCGGCAAAAAAGCCGCTGGCCCGCGCCGCTTCATATTTAGATTGCGAGGCCAGCGCAAAAATATCGCTGTCCTCGCGGGTGAGTCCTAGGTCGCGGGCCACGTTATCCGCCGTTTCCGGCATGGTGTCGCCGCCAAACTGCTTGATGATTTTTGGGTTTGGGAAACGCGCACCAATGGCGGAGTCGAAAACCTTGAACTCGCGCCCATAGGCGCTCTCACTTTTTGCGACAACGAAAGGGGCGCGGCTCATGCTTTCAACGCCGCCAGCGACGTAAAGATTGCCTTCCCCGCAGGTGATGGCGCGCGCCGCGTCTAATATGGCGGCTAACCCGCTAGAGCATAGGCGGTTGACGGTTTGGCCCGGCGTGGTGACAGGTAGGCCGGAGAGCAGCGCCGCGTGACGGGCGATGTTGCGGCTATCCTCGCCGGCTTGGCAGGTGCAGCCGAGAATCACGTCTTCAACATCCGCGCCTGAAAAGGGGCCGTCCTCCACGATTTTTCGGATGACTCCCGCGATGAGGTCATCCGGGCGTACCGGGGCAAGACTGCCCGCTTGGCGTCCAAAAGCGGTTCTTAGGCCAGAGTAGATGTATGCGTCCAACATTTGTTTTCTCCCGCTAGATGGCTAAAAAATCTGAATCAGTTGCTGGGTGTTAATAGGGATATGCCTAGCAAGGCACGGCGCTTGAGCCACGGGCTGGGGCGGTAGCGCGGGTCACGGTAGAAATCAAAGAGTTTGTCGAGGATTTCCAGTACCGTTGCCGCGCCGAGTGAGTCGCCCATTGCCAGCGGCCCTTTCGGGTAGCCGAGGCCCAACGTAACGGCGCGGTCAATGTCTTGCGGGCTGGCAACGCCCTGTTGCGCGATGTCGCACCCAATATTGACGATGGTGGCAACCACCCGTTGGCAGATAAAGCCGGGGCTGTCTTGGATAACCGAGACGGGAACGCCGTCTGCGCAGAACAGCGCGTGAGCCGCGTTGCGCACGGCGGTGTCTGTAACGGGCGTTGTCATGAGCGTGCGCCGCCCGTCAAGGAATAGCGGGTCCAGCCCGATGGCGCGTTTCGGGTCGAGCTTGGCAAGCGTTGCGGCGGTGGTGACATCCTGCCCGACGGGCAATATGAGGCAGAGCGAACCTTCAGCGGGACGCTCGCCCCGGTCACGCGGCGCACCGAGCGTGTCGAGCAGCGCATCCACGGCCGGGAAGGTTTTGGCATCTTGCGGGGATAGCCACACGGGCAAATCTTGGCGGGCAGGGACGGGGGGCGGGTCGATTTCCTGCCTTTGCCCGTTTTCGTAGCGATAAAAGCCGCGCTTGGTTTTTTGCCCCAGCAAGCCCGCTTCCATCCTCTGCCGCGCAATGGGGGAAGGGCGGAAACGCGGCTCTTGGTAATACTGGTTGTAGATAGATTCCATTACGGGCTGCGACACATCCAAGCCCGTGAGGTCTAGCAACTCGCAGGGTCCCATGCGGAACTTCGCCGCTTGGCGCAAGATGCGGTCGACTTCAGGGTGGGGCGCGATGGTTTCACCCAGAATGCGTAAAGATTCGGTTAAATAGCCGCGGCCGGCGTGGTTGACGATGAACCCCGGCGTGTCGCTGGCGCTTACCGGCGTGTGCCCCATTTGGCGAGCCATTGCGGTGAGGGTGTCAGCAACCGGGGAGGCCGTGAGCGGGCCGGAGATAATTTCGACAATTTTCATCAGCGGGACGGGGCTGAAGAAATGGGCTCCCGCAACGCGCTCAGGATGCTGGCAAACGGCGGCAATGGCGGTGACGGACAGCGACGAGGTATTTGTGGCCAGAATGCAGTCGGGCGAGACAATGTTTTCAAGCTGGGTGAAAAGCGACCGTTTGGCATCAAGGTTTTCAACAATGGCTTCGATAACCGTTTTGCACGGAGCCAATGCGTCCAGCAAATCGACGACTTGCAACCGGGCCAGCGCCGCGTCAGCGTCCGCCGCGCTGATTTTGCCTTTGTCGGCGAGCTTGCGCAGCATGGCGGCAACCGTCTCGCGGGCTTGTTCAGCCCCGCCGGGACGGTTGTCATACAGCATGACGGGTATCCCGCCTTGGACGGCAATCTGCGCGATGCCGCGCCCCATCAGGCCCGCGCCGACAATGCCAAGCGGGCTAAACGTTTGTGAAACCGTGGTCGAGTTCATCGTTTAACGTCCTATAAAAACAGGTTTGCGTTTTTCAAAGAAAGCGGTCATGCCTTCTTTTTGGTCATGTCCGGCAAAGAGCAGGTGGAACGCCTTTCGTTCTAGCGTGAGTGCAGTGCCCAACGGGGCATCCATTCCCGCCAGCAAGACTTCTTTGATTTGCGTGGCAGATAGCGGCGGCATACCGGCAATAATCCGGGCGAGTTCTTGGGCGCGTTCCTGCACTTTGGCATCTTCAACCACTTCGCTGGCCAGCCCCATTGAGAAGGCTTCGCGCCCGGTAATGGGCAACCCCGTAAGCAGCATTTTCATTGCTTGGAATTTTCCGACAGCCCGCACCAATCTTTGCGTACCGCCGGCCCCGGGCATGATGCCTACGCGGATTTCAGGTTGCCCGAAGGAAGCATTCTCGCCCGCGATGATGATGTCCGCATGCATTGCCAGTTCGCAACCGCCGCCCAGCGCATAGCCATTGACGGCCGCGATAACGGGTTTAGGGCAGTTGGCGATAGCCGCCCATAAAAGATGGACTTGCCGCAAGTGCATATCAATAGCGGAACACTCGGCAATGTCGCGCAAATCCGCGCCAGCGGCAAAAAATTTGTCACCGCCGGTCAGGACAATACAGCGGGTTTCCGAATCTTGCCCGAGTGCGGTGAAATGTTCCGCCAGCAGTTTGCGGACATTTTGGTTAAGCGCGTTGCGTGCTTCCGGGCGATTAATCTGAAGGGTGGCAATGCCTTCGGTAGGGCCAGTGAGAATGACTTCATCCATAACAATTGTTTCGCTGTGCGAAAGTTCCTAGTTAACAAATGAAACAACGAGAATAGAGAAGGAATATTTCCTTGTAAAGATTTATTAGGGAATTCCCGAATGTCTGCATAGAGAAACTCGGCATAATGGGCTGGGTATATAAGCGAGAGGCGCTTACGTTGGATGGCACGCTCGGCGCGGATATGCTTATGTATATCCAATAGGCATTAAGAGTATTTTGGATACTTTTCGTGGAACACGATTACTTTTGTAATGCGATTTAATAGTTTTATTATAAAAATAACGAGATACAAATAATCTGCACAGCGGAACTGCAAATTGTTTTGTTGACGAGTTCCTACGTACCGTGACAGCATCCACGCTTTTATAAAAGCTAAAAGACTTACGAGAGGAGCTTCAAAATGGCGAAATATGAAAATGTCACAGTCTGTGGTGATTCTAGTACCGATGTGTGTCGTTTGGATGATGGCGGGCCGTGGAAAGGCGATAGGCAGTTTGTGATTGCCTTGGCTCGCGGGCTGGAGCTGATACGCAGTTTTCACCCAAACGAGCGTTATCTTGGCGTGACCGAGTTATCTCACCGGATTGGTATCCCCAAGCCCTCGGTGGCAAGGCTGGCGGGGACGTTGGTCAAGCTGGGCTATCTTGAATTTTCAGCGGCGCGGGGCAAGTACAGCCTTGGCTTAGGCGTGCTCTCGCTGGGGTATGCCATGCTTTCAAACGTGGGTATCCGCCGGGTTGCGCGCCCGTTGCTTAAAGAACTGGCCACCTATTCACAAGCCGCCGTTTCCATCGGCGAGCGTGACCGCCTCAGCATGGTCTATATCGAAACAGTGCGCAGTGAGGCGCCCATAGGGCTTCGGCGTGGCATTGGCGCACGCCTGCCGATTGCGACAACCTCGATGGGGCGAGCTTATCTGGCAGGGCTTCCCGAAGAAGAACGCTCGGAGTTGATTGACCAGATGCGCCAGACTACCCAAACCAACTGGCCGAGGTTGCAGGCGGGTATTGAACAGGGATTGAATGATTACGCTAAATGGGGCTTCTGTACCTCCTTTGGCGAGTGGGAAAAAGATGTCAACGCGGTTGCTGTGCCGTTTGTTGACGGGGACGGCACTCGCATGGCTTTTAGCTGCGGAGGCGCCGCGTTTTTGTTGAGCCGGGAAAAACTCGAAAAAGACATCGGGCCGCGCCTTGCTTATCTTGTCCGCTGTATCAACGGCGGAAACCATCTCTGATTTTTCAAACAGGAGAACACTATGATTCGTGACCAAGAAACGCTGACCTTGCTGGTCGATACCGTTTCGCGTTTTGTGAAAGAGCGCCTGATACCCGCCGAGGAAACGCTTATCGAAACTGATGAGATTCCGGCGGACATTCTCGGTGAAATGCGTGACTTGGGCCTTTTTGGGCTGTCTGTGCCGGAACAGTACGGCGGCCTTGGCCTAACGATGGAAGAAGAAGTGCTGGTTGCGTTTGAACTGGCTAAGGCTTCCCCCGCTTTCCGCTCAATCATCGGCACCAACAACGGCATCGGCTCACAGGGGCTTATCGTTGATGGCACGGAAGAGCAAAAGCAGCAGTACCTGCCCCGCTTAGCTTCTGGCGAACTTATCGCCTCGTTCGCGCTCACGGAGCCGGACGCGGGTTCTGACGCGGCGGCAGTGCGCACTACCGCCGTGCGCGACGGCGATTTTTACGTGCTCAATGGCACGAAGCGTTTTATTACCAACGCGCCGGAAGCTGGCATTTTTACCGTTATGGCACGGACCAACCCGGCAGATAAGGGCGCGGGCGGCATTTCCGCTTTTATTGTTGAAAAAGGAACGCCGGGGCTGACTGTTGGCAAGCGCGACAAAAAAATGGGGCAGAAAGGCGCCCACACCGCTGACGTTATCTTTGAAAACTGCCGCGTCCCGGCGGCTAACCTTATCGGCAATAAAGAAGGCATCGGTTTCAAAACCGCGATGAAAGTTCTGGATAAAGGGCGCCTGCATATTTCGGCCATTTGCGTGGGCGCTTCAGAGCGCATGCTTTCAGATGCGCTGAATTACGCCATCGAGCGTAAGCAGTTTGGTAAGCCGATTGCCGAATTCCAGCTTATCCAAGGCATGCTTGCCGATAGCCGCGCCGATATTTACGCGGCGCGTTCTATGGTGCTGGATGCGGCCCGGCGGCGCGACAACAAAGAAAATGTTTCAACGGAAGCCTCGTGCTGCAAGCTGTTTTCCTCGGAAATGTGCTGCCGCGTGGCGGACCGCGCCGTGCAGATTTTCGGCGGCGCGGGCTATGTTGCCGAATACCCGGCAGAGCGTTTCTACCGCGACGTGCGGCTGTTCCGCATCTTTGAAGGCACGTCGCAAGTCCAGCAGTTGGTCATTGCGCGCAACATGATTCGCGCCGCGCAGGGCTAAAGCAAGTGAGTTGATTATGGCGTACCCGTTAAAGGGTACGCCTGTAAAAATAATACTTTGAGGCACACATAGGATGGATGCAATGAATCAGGCACAGGTGAGGAAAACTGTTATTCCAAATGAGTATATTTGGATTGCGGTGTTTGTTTTTGGGTTTTTAGTGCTGATGATGGACGGGGCAGATTTAATGTTTCTGTCCTATAGCTTGGTCGAATTAAGTAAAGATTTTGGTTTAACCAAAGCCGAAGCCGGCATGCTTGGGACCATTACCTTAATTGGCATGGCAATAGGCGGCATCTACGGCGGATGGGCGGCCGACCGCATGGGCCGGGTCAAGACTGTTGTTTGGTGTGTCGCGCTCTTCTCTGTTGGCACGGCCGCGTTAGGCGCCACCCAAAGCTATCTCCAGTTTGCCATTTTCCGTTTCATTGCCGCGCTTGGTTTGGGGGCGGCTTACGTCACCTGTAACACGCTGATGGCGGAGTATGTGCCCACCAAATACCGCACTACGGTGCTTGGCACTTTGCAAGCGGGCTGGTCGGTGGGGTATCTTCTTGCCACCATTTTGGCGGGCATCATTATCCCAAACCACGGTTGGCGCTGGCTGTTCTACATTGCCCTGATTCCCGTGGTACTCGCCTTGCTGATGCAATGGCTCGTGCCTGAACCCCAGTCTTGGGTAGAAGCTAATATGAAGCGTTTGCAGGGGTTAGGCCAGCAAATGGCAAGCAAATCCCAAAGCGCCTATAAAACCATCTTTGCCGATGCTTCTGCCCGGAAGCTATTCCTCCTGTGGTGCATCACCGCATGCTGTTTGCAGTTTGGCTATTACGGCGTGGCGAACTGGATGCCTTCCTATCTTGAAAAAGAACTCGGCATGCAGTTCAAGAAAATGACTGAATACATGGTGGGTTATTACACCGCTATGATTCTTGGCAAAGTTATCGCGGGGTGGGCGGCGGATAGGATTGGCCGCCGGGCCGTCTATGCGTTTGGCGCGATTGGCGCGGCGATTTTCCTGCCGGTCATCGTTCTTTATTACACGCCAGAAAACATCATCTACCTGCTCACCGCCTTTGGTTTTGTCTACGGCATTCCCTATGGCGTAAATGCCACCTACATGACCGAGAGCTTCGAGACCAAAATACGGGGAACCGCTGTAGGCGGAGCCTACAACATCGGGCGCGTCATTGCGGCGGCGGCTCCCTTTACCATTGGATACCTTGCAGATACCAAAGGCATTGGCGTAGGTTTCCTCGTCATGGGCGTTGCTTACTTCTTCTGCGGTTTGGTGCCGGCCCTGTTTATCAAAGACAGGCTTTACGACCCGCAGAAATAATTTTGGGTTAAATGCGGCACGGGAAAACGGGCCGCGGTTGCCGCCCGTTTTTTTGGCGGTTTCCGCATCTTTAGCAATTCCATTTGTAATCACCCACAAAGGCCAGACACCCGCCCACGTCATTGCATGGCGCGTAGCGCCGTGGCAAACCTACAAAGGCCAGACCACCCGCCCCGTCATTGCGAGGCGCGTAGCGCCGTGGCAATCCACAGTGGCCGGGATGGGGCAGGGTACGGATTGCTTCGCCCGCCGACGACAGGCGTTTTGCAATCTAAGGCGGAATTGCTGTAAAAGTTACAAAAAATAGGCAGAAAACGCCCGTTTAGGTTTGATTATCTGCACATAAAAAACTATTCTATGTGCAGAAACAAGCAGGGGAGACGGCATGAGAACCTTTGATTATTCTTTCTTAGCAAGCGGGATGCTTCCCGCCGGGGTAGCCAATATCGTGGGGGGGATTGCGGAACTGCGTGAGCGCGGAAACATGCGCAAGGAAAATTATCCCGCCCTATTTACCCGGTTGGAAAGCATCGCAAAAGTACAATCCATTAAAGGTTCAAACGCGATTGAGGGCATCATTACTAGCGAGCAGCGCATTAACGAAATCGTCAATCAAAACAGCGCCCCCTTAAACCATAACGAAGCGGAAATTGCAGGCTACCGTGACGCGCTGGCACTCATACATGAAAATGCCAGCATATTAGATATTCGGGAACGCGACATTTTGCGGCTTCACGAAATAATGCTTTCCTATGCGCCTTTCAGCGGCGGACAATATAAACAAAACGATAACGTTATTATGGAGTTGGATGCGTCAGGGATGCGGCGCGTCAGATTTATGCCTATTCCGGCCAATGAAACAAAAATCGCAATGGAGCAGCTTGTTCTCGCTTATTTGGATGCGCGGAACAACCACAACGTTAATCCGCTTTTGCTTGCGCCGTGTTTTGTGCTGGATTTTCTCTGCATCCATCCGTTCTCGGACGGTAATGGAAGAATGTCCCGCTTGCTATCTTTGCTTTTGCTCTATAAAAATGGGTTTGAAGCCGGGAAATACATTTCTTTTGAAGAACAGATTAACAAAAATAAATGGGACTATTACGAAGCTCTACGGTTTTCTTCAGAAGGGTGGCATGAAAATCGAAATAATTATTTTCCATTTATGGAGAATTTCATCACAACTTTATTATCCTGCTACAAAGAACTCGATAAGCGTTTTGCCGTAGCCAACGTTAAAAAAGTAGGAAAACGCCAACGAATAGAAGCTACCGTGCTCAATAGCTTACTCCCCATTTCAAAACAGGAAATCTGCTACGTTTTGCCCGACATTAGCCC
>JAIRPB010000220.1 GCA_031257305.1 Azoarcus sp. | reverse complement strand
GTGCTCACGCCGCGCCAAAAACAAGCCGCCCTGCTTGCGGAAGAAACGGAAAAGGACGCGGCGGCGCAGTTGCAGTTGATTTGATTTCAGGCTCTGCCCCGGGCTATTTTTCCTATTTTTGGAATTTAGGTTCGGGGCGGGTTTTATCGAAACAGCGTAATGTGAACCTGTTTTGATTTGAATGTTCAACCTCGCAACGCTTGGCATTAGAGGGTAATTTTCTGGCTAGGATAGCCTCGGATTTTTTATAGCCGCAAAGAACCCAGCTAACGTTAGCTTCGTCAACGTTGAGCGTATCGTAATAAAACAACTCGTTTCCATTAGGCAATTTTTTATAATTGTCTGCCTTATAAAATGAATAAGGAAACTCTCTTGGGTCTGGTTCATGTGAGATGTAAACCATATCCAGTCCATGCTGCCCATTTGTGTTGAATGCTTGCCATCCGTCTGACGGTATTTCAGCGTTTTGTCGGACTGTCAGAACTTCCGGACACTGTGGAACATCAATTAGGTGGCTATTGGCATATGCGGACGAAACGGCTAAGCAAGACAACATTACCAATACTGATGTTTTTATGAAGTTATTTTTATGATTTTTCATAGCATAATCACCGAGAATGCCTCACCGTTATTAACTCTGTTAACATAGTTCCCATTAACATCTTTTCCAAGATTCTGTAGTAAGCGGGAACGTACTCCATTGGTAGGAGGGTGAGTATATTGTTCAATAACCCAAATGCGGATACCCCGACTGTAGTATGTTGCTCGTTTAGGTTTTCAATTTGGAACAGCATATCTTTGGCTGTCTGCGCCAATGAACCCTTTCAGGAGGGTTCGCAGGCTTTCGTCACTTGAAAAATGAATATCATAGATAAGCCACTTTTTATTTCCTTGTAGTCGAAGCTCTAGTACATCATTCCATGTAACCGCCCTAAAACGGTGCGCTTTTGGATATTGCCTCTCTATATAAACAAGCGTTACTGGCAATGTCACGATGCCTTCAGAGAGCCTTTCAAATTTCGGCTCTCCATAGGCAACTTCAGTTGCTCCCTCGTAGTTTCCAACCAG
This sequence comes from Azoarcus sp., assembly GCA_031257305.1. Taxonomy (GTDB): domain Bacteria; phylum Pseudomonadota; class Gammaproteobacteria; order Burkholderiales; family Rhodocyclaceae; genus WRNU01. The sequence goes on along the minus strand of JAIRPB010000220.1, from coordinate 12,055 downwards.
CAGCGCTCCCTCGAACATCATGGGTTTGTTGCCTTTTGGCGTTATTTTGGCGTAACACTTTTCCGCAGATTGCGCATCCTTCATGAGCCGGATAAGTTCTGGTGTCATGAATTTTGTTAATTCGGCCCGTTCTTTTTTTGAGGGCATGGCGATGCGGGGATGTGCCAGTACCCACGAATAAAAAGGCTGTGCCGTTTTGAAAATACTGTCCGTTGCTGTTATTTCCTCTGCCATAGAGAACTGAGGGACGATGCAAATCAGCAAAGCAAAAATTACTTTGAGAACGGACTGCATAGAAACTTTCCACCATATGTGAAACATATTTGTCACCTAAGAAAGAGTCATTTCATTTCAGCATGGTTTTTTCATGGAATACATGCCTGTCTCGGTATTGTCCCATTCTCTCCCGCGCTTGTTGTGCCGTTGCCTGTTTATCGCTTTTAGGGGGTGGAAAGTCTACCCAAACACTTCCCGCCACAGCGCCACGACGGGTTCACGTAGCGCGTCGGCGTCGGCGTGAGGGATGCGGGAGGGGAGGCCGTTGAGGCGCTGGCGGTGCTGGCGCTGGCGGAATTCTCGGTAGCTGTTGGCGCTGGCGGCGGCGAGCGGGGCGGGAATGAGTCCTAGGCTGGCGGCGATGCCGAGTAGCGCGATGTTGCCGAGGTTGCGCGTGAGTTCGGGGTGTTTGTAGGCGTGGCCTAGGACTAAATATTGAATGAGAAATTCAACGTCGATAAGCCCGCCGGTATCGTGCTTGAGGTCGAAGAGCGTGCCTTTCCCCGCGTGGGCGGCACGCATTTTTTCGCGCATGGCAATGACATCTTCGCGTAGCCCTTGCAGGTCACGCGGCAGACGCAGGATGTTTTCGCGGATGTGCTCAAACTTTTCGCCTAGCGCCTTGCTGCCCGCGACGAACCTAGCGCGGGTGAGTGCCTGATGTTCCCAGACCCATGCGGATTCGTATTGGTATTGGCGGAAGGCGTCGAGCGAGCAGGAGACGAGGCCGGAATCGCCGTTGGGGCGTAGCCGCAGGTCGGTTTCAAACAATATCCCGGCGGGGGTACGGGCGGATAGCCATGAATTGATTCGTTGCGCAAGGCGGACGTAGCGTTCGCCGGCGTCTGGGCCGTCATCGTCGTGGATGAAGATGAGGTCAAGGTCCGAGGCGTAGCCCAGTTCTTTGCCGCCGAGTTTGCCGTAGCCGACGACAGCGAATTGCGGGGTGTCGCGGTGGCGTGTTTTGATTTTGCGCCAGCAGAGGGGGATGGCGATATCTACCATGATGTCGGCAAGCATCGAGAGGTGGTCCGCCAGTTTTTCGACGGTGAGCGCGCCCGCGATGTCTTGGATAAGCAAGCGGAAAACTTGGGTGTGATGCTGTTCGCGCATCAGGTCCATCTGCCGTTCCATGTCGGGTTCAATCACATCGAGTTCTGCGGCGAGTTCGTCCCGGAACTGTTGCCAGTTGGCGGGTTCCGCCATGTCCCTTGCATCGAGCAGGTCGTCGAGCAGGATGGGGTGTTGCCCAAGGTATTGGGCGGCCCAATCCGACGCGCCGACGAGGTCGACGAGCCTCCGCAGGGCTTGGGGGTATTGCTGGAGTAAGGCGAGATAAGCGCCGCGCCGGGCGATGCCGTCGAGCAGGTCAAGGCAGCGCGTGAGCGCGGCGTCGGGTTCCGTGGTGCTGGCGGCGGCGGCGATGAGGCGGGGCACGAGTACGTCGAACCGGGCGCGGATGTTGTCGGGGAGCTGGTTGTAGCGCGAACTTGTCCGCGTGGCGGTCAGGCGTGTGGCAGTGCCTAGCGGGTCGCGGTAGCCAAGGCCGGATAGCGTGGCGGCGGCTTCGGGGGTGTCGGCGGCGTTTTGCCAGATGTCGACATGCTGTTGCTGTTCGGATTCTTCTTCGTCAGGTTCGCCAATCACGGTATCGAAGTGATGGCTAACGGCGTTGCGGTGACGGTTAAGTGCTTCAAGGAAAGCGGGGTAGTTTTCGTGCCCCATTGTTTGGGCGATGAGGTTTTGGTCCGCTTCGTTTTCCGGGAGGCTGTGGGTTTGGGCATCGTCGAGATATTGCAGGCGGTGTTCGAGCCGGCGCAGGAACACGTAGGCGGCTTCTAATTCTTGAGCGGCTTCCGGCCGGAGGATGCCGCGTGCGGCAAGGCGCTCCAGCACTTGGAGGGTGGGGCGGATTTGCAGGGTTTGGTCGCGGCCGCCCCGGATAAGCTGGAAGGCTTGCGCGATGAATTCGATTTCGCGGATGCCGCCGGGACCCAGTTTGATGTTGTTGGCGCGGTCACGCCGCATGACCTCGTGGCGGATCTGGGCGTGGAGGTTCCGCATGGCGTTGATAGCGCCAAAATCAAGGTATTTGCGGAAAACAAAAGGGTGCGCGATGGCGTGGAGTTCTTCTGTATGTTCTCCGACGATAGCCCGCGCTTTAATCCATGCGTAACGTTCCCATTCACGGCCTTGGGTAACAAAATAGTTTTCCAGCATATCGAGCGTGGCCACCAGCGAACCGGAATCGCCGTTGGGGCGCAAGCGCATGTCGACGCGAAAAACTTGCCCGTGCGGGGTCACTTCTGCCAGCGCGGCGATAATCTGTTTGCCTAGGCGCTCGAAAAACTCAAAGTTTTCAATGGATTTGGGGCCATCGGTATGGCCATCTTCGGGATAGATAAAAATAAGGTCGATGTCAGAACTTACGTTGAGTTCGCGTCCGCCGAGTTTGCCCATGCCTATGATGAGCAATTCTTGTTCTTCACCGGCGGCGTTGCGGGGCGTGCCGTACCGTGCCAAGAGCGCCGTGCGCAGCACTTCGTGGGCGTGGCGGATGCAAATCTCGGCGAGCGCGGTCATGGTTTCGGTGACTTCAGCCAAATCCGCCAGGCCGTTGATGTCGCGCACAGCGAGGTGGCAGAGCACCCAAGTCCGCAACTGGCGCAGGGTAGGGCGTAAGCTGGCTTCGTCGCTGCTTTGGCGGGCAACGAAGTGGCGTAGCGCGTCGGCGTCGAGCGGATGGTCTAGGGAATCAGCCAGATAGCCGGCTAGCCAAGGGCGGCTGTCGAGCATACGTTGCAAAAAACGTGATGAGCGCGTCGCGTTTTGGATGATTTCCGGCAAAGGCGTAGTGTTTGGCATCGAAAGCCTCTCGATATTGTTAGAATTCAAAGTCTTTTGATAATAAAAACGTCTGTCCGGGAACAAAGATACTCTGCCATTGTAGCCATGTGTCCGCGCTGAATGTCGTGGGCGTTTGGATGTGGGTTTAATCTGGCCGGTTTGGCGTGGTTTGACGGATTTGTAGTTGCATGGTCGCCGGAACCCCTGATTCTTCTCCACCTTCTGCCAATTCCCCTGCCCGGAAGCGTCTGAAAAAATCCTTCTCAAAGCGGTTTGTGCGCATCCTGATGTGGTTTTCCTTGGCCTGCTGTGTGCTAAGCGGGCTGTTGTATGCCGTGACGTTTTTCTGGCTGTTCCCTTGGCTTAGCGAGAACCGGGAATGGGTGGCCGAAAAAATTTCAGGCGTCACGGGCGGCCCCGCCACCATTGAGCGTTTAGATGTGGATTGGGCCGGTATTCGCCCGCGCTTGCGCCTAGCGGGGCTTACCATCCGGTCGGGGGAGCATGAGGCACTGCGGCTGGAGCGGGTAAATGCCATGCTGTCTTGGCGGAGCGTGTTGTACTGGATGCCGTATTTTCATACGCTCGAAATCATTACGCCGGAAATCAATCTGGAACGCGGCAATGACGGCGTACTGACCGTGGCGGGCATCAGGATGGAGCCTTCGGAGACGCCCTCGGAGGTCAACCCTGTGGCTTGGCTGCTTGGGCAATCCCGCGTGGTGATACGCGACGGCACGCTCATTTGGGACGATGCCTTACGCGGCGCACCGCCGCTCCATCTCACCGAAGTGCAGTTTCGCCTTGAGCGCGGCTCTTTTAACCGGCACTTTGAGTTGTCTGCGCGCCCCCCGGAAGGGTTGGCGGGAAAACTTGAGGTGAATGGCGACATTAAGCAGTACGACCCTGCCGCGCTTGAGCAAACCCTCGGGAAAATGTCCCTGCGGCTGGATGGGGCGGATTTGGGCGGGTGGTCGGCGTGGGTGGATTACCCGTTTCCGTGCAAAGGCCGGGGCGAGATGCACGTGTGGTTGGATAGCGACGGCGAGGGGGCAGCCAGCCTTAGCGCCGATATTGATTTGGAAAATGTTGAAACAACGCTGGGCGAAAATCTGGTCCCGCTGAAATTCAGCCGTCTTGCCGGGCGTATCTTGGCGGGGCGGGCGTTGGGCAAAGTGTCATTTGGCGTTCGCGGGCTGTGGCTGATTTCTGATGAAATCAAATTAAAGTCCCCGATTGATTTTAATGTTGAGTTGCGGCACAACCCAGATGAGACGCCTGCCGGGGGCGCGTTTTCGGCTTCTGTGCTGAATCTCGGAACCATTCACCGTCTGGCCGGGAGCTTGCCGCTAGATGAAGAAATGCGTGCCCGCTTGGATGCTTTTGACCCGAAAGGCATTTTGCAGGATGTGTCCGTGACTTGGGGAATTGATAACGGGGCACTCAAAAAATGGTCGGCAACGGCCCATCTCAAAGACATTGTTTTAACTGCTCATGATTTGTTTCCCGGCGTGGGCAACCTGTCGGGAACGCTCGTGGGTAACGAGGAATCGGGGATTTTCTCGTTTTCCATCCATGACGGCCACATCGATTTGCCCAAAGTGTTTGAACGCTCAAAAATGCCGTTTGCAAGCCTTGAGGCAAACGGCGGGTGGGGCACCCAGAACGGGCGGCCGGTGGTTGACTTAAAAACCGTCCAATTCTCTAGCAGTGAGGCGGAAGGGACGGCTTCGGGCCAATATTGGATTGATGAGGAAGGCCCCGGTGAAATCAGCATTACCGGCAATCTGACCCGCGCCCAAGTGGTAGCGATATGGCGCTTTTTTCCCTTCGTCGCCGGCCCGCATGTGCGTGAATGGGCAAAGGGGGCGTTCGTTCAGGGCGTTGCAAACGGGGTGAGCGTGGAAATTAAAGGCCCGATGCACTATTTCCCGTTTCGGGATGGGGAGCATGGAAAATTCCGGGTTGTGATTCCCGCCAAAGAGGCAACGCTTCAGTTCGCGCAAGACTGGCCTCCGCTTGAGGAGTTGGGCGGCACGGTGACGATAGACGGGGCGAAGCTCACGTTTGACGCGAACGAAGCGCGGATTATGGGCGTGAAGGTAAAACCCTATTTGCTTATCCCCGACCTTGGGAAAGCCGTTTTGAATATTGACGGGGCGGCAAACGGGGCCACGGCGGAATTTTTGCGCTTCCTTGACGCCAGCCCGCTAGAACGGGTACGCGATATTACAAAACAGTTCCGGGCCGAAGGCGACGGGCATCTGGACTTGAAATTGGTTATCCCGTTAAAAGAATTGGAGCAGACCATGGTGAGCGGGCAATATGGTTTTGCCGATAACCGTGTGCGTCTGGATTGGGCCAGCCCCGCGATGGAATCGGCATCCGGGAGCGTGGCTTTTACGAAAGACGGGCTGGAGAGCTTGTCTGTTCAGGGGCGTTTTTTGGGCGGGGCTTGTACGCTTGAAGGCAAACCCGGCCATGACGGCGCGTTTGAACTCAACGCAAGCGGGCAAGCAACGGCAAAAGGGATAAGCGAAGCGTTTAGTTCGCCCGTCATGGACTGGTTTGCCGGTGAAACGCCTTGGAAAGCCGAAATGGGATTCCGGCATGACAGCGGCAAAATTACCGTCCGTTCTGGGCTAAAAGGACTCCGTTCCCGTTTGCCCGCGCCTTTTTCTAAAGATGCCGACGAAACATGGCTGCTCGATGTTGTGTCTGCCTCCCGGCCGGGGCAGCCTTGGCATACCACCGTCAAACTCGCGGGCTGGCTTGAGGCCGCGTTTTCGCATAATGCTTCGGGCAACCTGCGCGGCGGGATAGGGCTGAACAGGCCCGTGCCGAAACCTTCTGGGCAAAGCAAAGGGTTGCAAATAGATGCCCGGTTTGATGATTTAGATATTGATGCTTGGCAATGGACGCTGTCTGCCGATGACGATGGCAACAGTAGCCAAGAAGAAATCCCGCTTTGGTCAGGCATTACGCTCGAGTCACGCCGGGTGCGTGCTTTTGGGTATGCCTTCCATGATTTGAAGATGCGCGCGACGAGCGGGGACGAGGGATGGAAGGCGTTGCTGGAGAGCGCCGAGGCGCACGGCGTTATCTCTTGGCAGCGGGCGGGCAACGGCATGCTGTCGGCACATTTGGGACGCCTGTCTTTGTCGAGCGATGATGCCCCGGGTACGCCGAGCGCGAACAATGGCAACAATGCTTCGCCCCCGAAGCGGGGGTTGCCCGGGCTTGATGTGCGGGCGGATGAATTTGCCTTGGGCACACGCGAACTGGGGCAACTCGAAGTCCAGGCAACCAACTTGGATAACGCATGGCGGCTAGACAAATTCACCATCCAGCACCCCCATGCCACCTTTTCGGGTAGCGGTTTGTGGCGGCCTACCGAACAATCCTCCACGCTGGATTTCATCCTAGAAGCCACGGATATTGGCCAGGTTGCCGCCACAATGGGGTATGACAAAATCGTACAGGGCGAAGACGCCAAACTTTCTGGAAAACTCGAATGGCACGGGGCGCTCACGCAAATTGATTTTCCGACACTCTCCGGCTCAATTAAAGTGAATGCCCGGAAAGGACGTTTTGAGCGTATCGAACCGGGCATGGGACGCCTGCTTGGCGTTTTGAGCCTGCAAGCGTTGCCACGCAGGGTAACGCTTGATTTCAAAGATATTTTTTCCGGGGGATTTGCCTTTGACCGCATTAACGGTAAGGCGACCGTTGCTGGCGGCATTATGCAGACTGATAAAGACGGCATTGAGATTGTAGGACCCGCCGCACAAATTACGATAAAAGGAGAGGCTAATGTGGTGGCGGAGACGCAAGATTTACTGGTAAATGTGCGCCCCGCGCTGTCAGAATCAGTGGCGATAGGCGTGACGATTATCAATCCGGTTGCGGGCGCGGTGTCGTATTTAATGCAAAAAGCAACAAATAACCCGGTTGGAAGATTATTTTCTAGCGATTACAAAATTACGGGAAGTTGGGCAGATCCCACGGTTGAGGTAATGAGAGAGACCACCGTACCCATCAACGATGATGACGGGGTACAAAACATGCTCCGAAGGAATCAATAAAATGCCTTTGACACAACCCATTAAAATTGCGGCGCTCCAAACGGCCACAGGAGCCGATTTGGAAACTAACCTGACAGGCGCCGACGAACTGATTAGCCAGGCGGCGGCGCGGGGCGCGCGTTTGGTGGCCTTGCCTGAATTTTTTGCGCTGATGTCGGATGACGAAACAGAGAAAGTCCGGTTGCGCGAGGACGAAGGCAGCGGGCGAATCCAAGATTTTCTGCGGGACGCCGCCCAGCGGTACGGGGTTTGGATTATCGGCGGCACACTGCCGCTGGTGGCGGATTCCAAAGATAGGGTACGTAACGCGGCAATGGTTTTTGATGACCGTGGCAAGCAGGTGGCGCGTTACGACAAAATTCACCTCTTCGGGTTCCGCCGCGGTCGGGAACACTACAACGAAGCCGCCACCATTGAGCCGGGTTCCCGCGTGGTGACGTTCGACTCCCCCGCCGGGCAGGTAGGGCTTGCGGTGTGCTACGACCTGCGTTTTCCAGAGCTTTTCCGTGCGATGGGCAAGGTTGACCTTATTGTGTTGCCCTCTGCTTTTGCCTACACCACCGGGCAGGCGCACTGGGAGCCGTTGCTGCGGGCGCGGGCTATCGAAAACCAATGCTATTTGCTGGCGGCGGCGCAAAGCGGCTTGCATCCAAACGGTCGGCGTACTTGGGGACACAGCATGATTGTCGACCCTTGGGGAGACATCCTCGCCTGCCGCGAAGATGGCGCTGGCGTGGCGCTGGCTGAAGTCGACCCGGCCCGCCTAGCCGGCATACGTATGGCGCTACCCGCTTTGAGCCATTGCCGCCCGGAACTTTTCTGAACTTGCTACTATTCGTCCGGCCACTGGCGCACAGATTCCGCGCATCTCCTGTTGCGGGACGTTGCACATGTAGCGACCCGCAAACAAAAAAGCACTACATTTTTGAGGCATCACGGTTAATAGCCCTAGGATGCCTAACTCACACTGGAACCCTGTCTTATGACAAAAAACGCTCTCAAAATCGCTGACCGTTACCTTCTTTCACCCCACGGGCTAGGGCGGGAAGAACTCGAAAAAGCCCTTCGCAAGATGATGCGGCGCGGTGTTGATTACGGCGATTTTTATTTTCAGTATGCCCGCGCTGAAAGTTGGAGTCTGGAAGAAGGCATCGTCAAATCAGGCAGTTTTGATATTGAAGAGGGCGTAGGGGTGCGTGCGGTGAGCGGGGAAAAAACCGCTTTTGCCTATTCCGGGGATATTTCGGAAGAAACGCTGCTTGATGCGGTGAGGGTGACGCGCTCTATTGCCTCGGCAGACAGAAAGCAGAAAGTAAAAGTAACGCCGCATAAACGGCGCAACAAACTCTATAGGCCCGATGACCCGCTCGCCTCGCTTGACGATACCGCCAAAGTAAAACTCCTTGAGCGTCTGGAAAAATTCGCCCGGGCGGCAGATTCGCGTGTCACGCAAGTAATGGCCCACCTTGCCGGGGCGTGGGAAGTGGTGCTGGTGGCGCGCAGCGACGGCCATATGGTGGCTGATGTTAGGCCCTTGGTGAGAGTGTCGCTCTCCGTCATCATGGAAAACAGCGGCCGCCGGGAACAGGGCAGCGCGGGCGGCGGCGGGCGTTTTGATTATGGTTATTTCACGGATGAGAAATTGCGCGACTACGCGCAAGCCGCCGTACACCAAGCCCGCATCAACCTCGAGGCCGGTCCCGCTCCCGCCGGGACGATGTCCGTGGTGTTGGGGCCGGGCTGGCCGGGCATCCTGCTGCACGAGGCCATTGGCCACGGGCTGGAAGGCGACTTTAACCGCAAAGGCAGTTCGGCTTTTTCAAACCGCATCGGCGATTTAGTAGCCGCGAGAGGCGTGACGGTGGTCGATGATGGCTCGCTGCCCAACCGCCGGGGTTCCGTTTCAATTGATGACGAAGGCAATCCCGGCCAGCGCACGGTGCTCATTGAGGACGGCGTACTCGTTAACTATATGCAGGACATCACCAATGCCCGCCTGATGAGCATGAAACCCACCGGGAACGGCCGGCGCGAGTCCTTCGCCCATTTGCCCCTGCCGCGCATGACCAACACCTTTATGCTCAACGGCGAGCGTGACCCCGCCGAAATCATTGCCTCGGTTAAGAACGGGCTTTACGCAGTGAATTTTGGCGGAGGGCAGGTTGATATTACTTCCGGCAAATTCGTGTTTTCCGCCTCCGAGGCATATCTCATCGAAAACGGCAAAGTCACCCGCCCGGTCAAAGGCGCGGCGCTCATCGGCAACGGTCCTGACGCGCTCACCCGCGTAAGCCTCATTGGTAATGACATGATGCTTGACCCCGGCATCGGTTCCTGCGGCAAAGAAGGGCAAAGCGTGCCCGTTGGCGTGGGACAGCCCACTTTGCGTATCGATGGGCTAACCGTTGGCGGAACAGCCTAAGAGTCATGCAGTGCGGGTTAAACGTGTGATAGATTGACGGCTTGCACAAACACCGTTTCCGCGAAACCTGTTTTCAGGACAAGCGGATATTAAGATGGAAATTCTTGTCCTCGTTGTTCTGATTATTATCAACGGCATTTTTGCCATGTCGGAAATTGCGCTAGTGGCCGCACGGCGCGCAAAACTCGCCAAGCTGGCAGAAGAGGGCGACATCGCGGCCAAAGTCGCGGTGAGCTTGGGCGAGCAGCCCACGCGGTTTCTTTCGACTATCCAAGTGGGCATTACCTCCATTGGCATTTTAAGCGGCGTGGTCGGCGAGTCGGCGCTGGCTACGCCCTTGGCGGCGTGGCTCCGGGAACTCGGCTTGCCGCAGCGGCCTAGCGAAATAACTGCCACCGCGCTGGCCGTGGTGCTCATCACCTATGTGTCCATCGTCATCGGCGAACTCGTCCCTAAACGCATCGCCCAGATAAACCCGGAAGGCATCGCCCGGCGGGTAGCCCGCCCCATGAACGCGCTGGCGGTTATATCAAGGCCCGCCGTGCGTATGCTGTCGTGGTCAACCGCCATCCTGCTACGCTTAATCGGCTTGCGCGACGAAAAATCACCCGGCGTGACCGAAGAAGAAATCCACGCCCTGCTCGAAGAAGGCTCCGAGAGCGGCGTGATTGAGAAAAACGAGCACGCGATGGTACGTAACGTTTTCCGGCTAGACGACCGCCAAATCGGCTCGCTCATGGTCCCGCGTTCCGACATCGTTTGGCTAGACACCGAGCGCCCGTTAGAAGAAAACCTAGCGCGGATGGCCGAGTCCGAACACTCGCGCTTCCCTGTCTGCCGTGGCGGCTTGGAAGAAATTCTCGGCGTGGTCTCCAGCAAACAGCTTTTTACGCAAACGCTCAAAGGCGGGCAGCCCGACATCACCCGCCCGTTGCAGTCGCCGGTTTTTGTGCCTGAAACCCTCACCGGCATGGAACTGCTCGAACAATTCCGCGCCTCCGGCTCGCACATGGCGTTTGTGGTGGACGAATACGGCGAGGTACAAGGGCTTGTAGCCCTCCAAGACGTGATGGAAGCCGTCACCGGCGAATTCCGCACTGACCGCCAAGAAGATGCTTGGGCCGTGCGGCGCGAGGACGGCTCATGGCTCCTCGACGGCCTCATCCCGTTGCCAGAACTCAAAGACTTACTCGAATTCCACGAAGTCCCCGAAGAGGACAAAGGCCGCTACCACACCCTATCTGGCATGGTGATGTGGCTACTAGGCCGTCTGCCGCGCACGGGCGATGTCATCACATGGGAAGACTGGCGGCTAGAAGTCGTCGACCTAGACGGCAAGCGCATCAACAAAGTCCTCGCCAGCCAAACACCGCCGCTGCCCCAGCAAGAGGCAGACATCGCCGCTAATCCGTCGTAAGGCTTTGAGTCCCAAACGCATCGGGCGAGTCCTGCGGACACGGTGCGCCATGCCCCGACTATAATTGGCGCTTTTAGGAACTTGGGCTATGTCAATAACTTGGGACGTAATCCGCGCCAACGCACTGGCTTTTTCCAAACGCTGGGAAGGCGCGGGCAGCGAAAAAGCCGATTCGCAGACGTTCTGCAACGAGTTTTTTGCGGTATTCGGCATCGATGCGCGGGAAGTCCAGCGCGAGCGGCGTGTGCAGTTTGACAAACAGCACCAAGGTTTTATTGACGGCTTTTTGCCCGGCGTGATTGCCATTGAAATGAAATCGGGCGGCAAAAGCCTGGACGACGCGCATACGCAATTGCGCGAATACATGAAGCAGCTTAACCGGGACGAAATCCCGGACCTTGAACTGGTGTGCGATTTTGAGACGATGCGTTTATACCGGCGTTCGGCAAAAGATTTTTTTGCCAAGGACGTTTATGAATTCAAAACAAAAGATTTATACAAACACATCCGCCGTTTTGCCGAACTCGCGGGCTACACCAATCAGGATGCTATTGCGCAAGTTGATGTCAACATTAAAGCCGCCGAAAAAATGGCGAAACTGCACGACGCCTTAAAAGAGCACGGCTATGAAGGGCATGATTTAGAAGTCTATCTGGTGCGTTTGCTCTTCTGTTTATTTGCCGAAGATACGGGCATTTTTCCAGAAGAAGCATTTTTTAATTACGTTGGGAAATCAAAAATTGATGGTAGCGATTTGTCGGATAGAATCGCACGGCTTTTTGAGATACTTAACCAGCCTGATGATATACGGGCAAAAAGAACCCTGCTCCCCGACGAGTTAAAAGCATTTCGTTATATCAACGGGCGTTTGTTTGAATCTACATTGCCGTCAGCAGACTTTGACGGCAAAATGCGCAATACCCTGTTAGATTGCTCCCTGTTCGATTGGGGCAAAATCAGCCCCGCCATATTTGGCGCAATGTTTCAAGGCGTAATGGATAAAGACGA